>CAZNWX010000328.1:0-3089 GCA_964576415.1 uncultured Magnetovibrio sp.
GGTTCCGTCGGTTTCGGGGTCTAGGAGGGGTTTGGCGGCATGTTGGACGAGGGCCCCATGCTCGCCTTCGCCTTCGACGGCCAAACTAACGTCGACGTATTGGCCGACAAGGTGCTTTCGCGCCGAAACTTTCTGTTTCTGGTTGAAGATGTGATTCCGATCGGTCAAAAGTGCAGAGCACAACTTCACACAGGGGCCTACCCACTCTGTGATCCCGCTCCTGCGTGATCTGCTCTAGGCGCTTTTTTCTGCCTCGGCCAATGCCTCCAGCCGATGCATTTTAGCATCGCTGAGGCCGAAATGATGGCCGATTTCATGGATCAGCACATGGCGCACAATGCGCATGAGGGGCTCCCCCGTCTCGCACCAGTAATCTAGGATCGGCCGGCGGTAGAGGAAGATTATGTCCATTTCCGTGGACGTCCAGGCGACGCTCTTCTGATCTAGCAACACGCCCCGGTAGAGCCCTAAAAGGTCGAAGGGCGACTGCAGGCCCATCTCCACTTCCGTTTCCCTGCCCGGGAATTCAACGATGCGTATCATCACGCCGTCGACGTGCCAGCGCAGTTCCTCCGGGATGGTCCAGGAGGCTTGTTCCGCCATCTCCTCCATGTCGTCGAGCGAGGGCGGTTGGCCGAGGTTCGCGGTTTGCCAACTCATGGCCGCAATGTACCCTTGATTTGAGGTAGAATCGATCTCAAGTCTGGAAGAGGTATCTGGAACGGAGGAGGATCACTATGGCGGAGAAACTAGTGGGTGCGGCGCGCGCCGAGACGTTGGTAGCGCTTGATGGCTGGACCGATATGGATGGTCGCGACGCCATTCAGAAGACGTTCCAGTTCACTAACTTTAACGAAGCCTTCGGCTTCATGACGCGGGCCGCCCTGATGGCGGAGAAGATGGATCACCACCCCGAGTGGTTTAACGTCTATAACCGCGTCGAGGTGACGTTGACGTCCCATGACGCGGGCGGCGTGACCGAAAAGGACACGAAACTCGCGGCGTTTATGGATGGTAGCGTTTAGATGGGCGCTCCCGGAAACACGTCAGCGAACTCAGCCATGGCCTCACCAGTGGCGACGCTGGTGCCTTTCTGGTTGGTCACGTTGATTTCGAAAACGATCCAGCGGCTACCGCCTGTTTCCAGTTTCCGTTTCACCGTAGCCACTGGGGTGATCGTGTCGCCCAGGTAGACGGGTGTCAGCCAGCGGGTTTCCAGCCGGCGATGATAGCCGTTCCGAGGGGTCAGCCAGTCGGTCAGCGTGCGGGTGATCATAGCGAAGTTCTGCATGCCGTGCATAATCACACCACGGAACTTAGTCTTGCCGAACTGCTCCTCCATGTAGTCTTCGTCGAAGTGGAGCGGATTGAAGTCCAACGACCCCAGGGCGAAGTCGGCGATGGTTTCCCGGGTCACAGTGAAGGGCCGGCCGGTGATTTTCTCGCCGTCGGTGATCTTGTTGAATTCCGCGTAAGTGCTCATCTTTTCCGCCTCAAACCGGTCGGATGGTTTGGCCGCGACCAGTGCAGATTACCTGGCCGTGCTGGTTGGTGAAGACGTTTTCGTGAACGGCGAACAGGCGTTCCTTCTTGATGAACTTGTCCAGGGCCGAGCCGCGCATGGTGATGGTGTCGCCCGGGCGGGCGGGAATGTTGTAGTACCAGCTCTGACCACAATTGATGGTGCCGGGGGACCGCATCCAATCCGTGATATCTGTGCAGGCGAACATCAGGACGATGTGAATGTTCGGCGGCGCGACGATGCCGCCATAAGGCGTCGACTTGGCGTATTCCTCATCATGGTAGAGGGGGTTATCGTCGCCGATCAGTTTGGCGAACTGGGAAATCACCTCTTCGGTCAGGGAGACAGGTTTGGTGTTCCTTAGATCGCCTGGGATGATCTGGTCCCAGGACATGCGGTTGTCGACGTCTTTCCAGAAGTCGTTCTCGTACTCTTCCAGCTTCAAAACGCTCATCATCGCGTCTCCTGTCCATTGGATACGGCATTCTTGCAATGGCGTCATTTGGGATCAAACGGGCGGCGTTTCATTGCTGGGTAGATGTTCCTGCCAGACACCACGTTGTTGCTTCACGAAATCAGCGAAGTCGAGGTGTGCGACGTAATAATCTACGACACGGACGCGCGCGCCGCCGTCGAAGCCGCCGGATGGCCTTCCGTGGCTTATCCAGCCAAGTGAAGCAGCAATTCCTTCAACGACGGCCGTTCCGCTAGGCGATTGGCCCAGGCCGTGAGGATCGGGTGCGTACCGCGAAATTCGAACCCTTCCATGCGGTGTTCGATGTTCAGGGTTACGGCCAAGGTCAGCTGCGCCATATTGAAGTCGCCGTTCATCAGTGGATGGCTGACGTTCTCCTCCCAGGTTTCGACCATACGCTTAATCCGCGCGATCTCATGTGCGATGATCGTCGGCGATTGCTCATCGGTAGCTCTCTTGAGTTCCCGGGACCAGACGGAAATGCCGTCCAGCATGCTGCGCGCCAGGCTTTCCAGACGGCGCGATTCCCAACCGTCCGCTCCTGCCGGATGATCGAACCGGGGATGACCATCCAGGTGATCGAGGTAGGCACAGATTAGTTGCGACTCTTCCAACCCCATGCCGTCGTCTAAAATCAGATACGGCACCCGGCCTGACGGGTTGACTTGATAATAGGGACTATCGATGGTCCGGGTTTTAGCGGGTATTACCGTGATCCGATCCTGGAGGCTTTTCTCCAAGATTATGATCCGTGCCATGA
The DNA here is from genome assembly GCA_964576415.1 of uncultured Magnetovibrio sp. GTDB lineage: Bacteria > Pseudomonadota > Alphaproteobacteria > Rhodospirillales > Casp-alpha2 > UBA3470. Next base: position 2,758 of record CAZNWX010000328.1, read on the forward strand.
AGCCGAAGGGACTGGAGGGGGTGGTATGAAGTTCCATGGCTGAAAGCGTAAGGTCGCACCGACAGAGCCTCAACGGCGACGCGTTTCATGGGGGAAAACGGACAACAGGTGTCAGGCTTTGTCGGGTCGGGCCGGTTCCGCTATGTTCTTGGGATGAGGGGAAAACATGAATATGACGTCGCTATCGTCGGTTCCGGCGCGGCGGGATTGAGCGCGGCGCTCCGGGCAGCCCACCTGGGGGCGAAGGTCCTAGTCATCGAAAAGGCGCCCATCATCGGCGGCACCACGGCAATGTCCGGGGGCTGCATTTGGGTGCCGAACCATCACCATCA
>CAZNWX010000329.1:0-3088 GCA_964576415.1 uncultured Magnetovibrio sp.
ACTATCCTGATGATTTCAAAGGTATGACCGAGGCGTTTGCCGGCTTGCGCGGATGGCAGCGGATCACGAAGGACGATGAGGCTCCATGAAGTTCAGTTTTTCCCTCGTTCCCTCGTTTCCGATGACATCCTATGGCGACATTGTCGCTGAGGCTGAAGCGTGGGGTTACGACCTAGCCTGGACGCCCGACCAGGGTTTCATGCAGGACCCCTTCGTTGCCGTCTCTTACCTAATGACACGCACCCGTTTCATGAGCCTCGGTGTGGGAATCACTAACCCATACCAGCGCCATCCTATCCAAATCGCCAGAGCCGCCGTTACCTTGGCCGATCTGCGCCCTGGCGGGTTTATCCTGGGTCTTGGCGCGGGGGAAAAACGTCGTATCCGCGACAGGGTCGGCGCACCCCAAGGCAAGTTCATTGAGACCATCACCGCTACTATGGCCGTGCTTGGTGACCTGTTCGATGGCAAGCGCGTGAGCGTCGCCAACAGCGTTTTCGAGCTGGATGATGTGGCCTTGGAGATTGACCGCCCGCCCGCGGTACCCATCTACTTGGCTACCACCCATCCTGATGCGTTTCGAGCTGCCGGCGCGCACGCGGATGGTGTGATTGTTGGTGATGTCGCCGATCCGGAAGTCATGACCCGGATCCTGGGCTGGATCGGCGAGGGTGCTCGTGCCAAGGGCCGCGACGCCGGCGACATTTCTGTCGTCGCCTGGTGTCCGACTATCGTCACCGAAGACCGCAACACGGCCATCGGAGACTTGCGTCGCCCGGTGATCGGATCGGCCATCAATGGCATGCACAAGCAGACGCGGGAACTGATGGGCGTTGAGTCGGCCCATTTCCCGATCATCCGCGCCGCGAAATTCGATCCGGCGGTGGTGCTGCCGCCGGATGCCATTCCCGACGACATAGTTGACCGTTTTGCCATCGTTGGGCCGCCGGATTATTGCGCTGCGCGGATCAATGCTCTGCAGGCCGTCGGCGTCGACACGATGGGGTTCCGCATGCCCGTTGCTCTGACCGGGATTTATGATTTTGAGACCAATCTCCGACGCCTCATGGATGAGGTCGTGCCGCAGGTTGACGGTTAAACCATTGTTAGTGCCAAGCATCGAGGTCAACGGGGAACTGCGGGCCGCCGACGTGGATTCGGCCATGCCATTGGCGGTATTCTTGCGTGACGTGTTGAACTTACGGGGCACTAAGATCGGCTGTGGAAATGGGGAATGTGGTGCATGCACGGTGCTGATGGACGGGCGCGCCGTGTGTGCCTGTTTGATGCCTTTGGGTCGGGCGCGCGGCCGACAGATCAGGACGATCGAGAGCCTTGGCAATCCAAAAGCACTGCATCCGCTGCAGGCAATTCTGGTCGAGAAAGGCGCCTTTCAATGTGGGTTCTGCACGCCTGGCGTGATGATGTCCTTGTTGGCGCTTCTGGAGTCCAACCCGGTACCGACTGAAGCCGAGGTGCGGACTGCTCTGCAAGGCAATCTCTGCCGTTGCACAGGCTACGTGAAGCTGCTTGAGGCGACTATGACGTATATCAGGGAACGCGGCCATGAACCGTGAGTTTCAATTCGTCGGCAAGCCCCGGCCGCAAATCGAAGGTCCGGACAAGGTCACGGGCCGGGCGGTTTATACTCATGATCTAACCCGCCCGGGTATGCTCCATGGCGCGGTTCTCCGTAGTCCGCATGCCCATGCCCGTATTCGACAAATCGATCTTTCGGCGGCCCGGACCATGCCGGGTGTCGCCGTCGTGGTGGTTGGTACGGATTTCCCTGACCGGCGCTATATCAATGCCGGCCCCCAATATGCCGACCGCCACGCCATGGCGCGCGGTAAGGTTCGGTTCGTGGGCGAGGAGGTTGCCGCCGTCGCCGCCGAGACGTCCGCCCAGGCGCAGGCCGCCGTGAGCGCCATCTCCATCGATTACGAAGTGTTGCCTGCCGTACTGGATGCCGAGGCCGCTCAGGCCGCAGACGCGCCGGCAATCCACGAGAAGCCTGGCCTGCCCCGCAACGTGGCTCAGGAGAGTATCGCTGATTTTGGTGGTATTGACGCAGCCTTCGCTGCGGCCACGCATATTGTGGAGGGGACATTCGAGCACGGCATTGTCGCGCCCGTCTGCCTGGAGACTAATGGTGCCCTTGCCGCGTTTGATCCCCAAACCGGCAACCTGGATATTTGGGCACCCACACAAGCGCCGTTTTTCGTGCGAAAAGAAGTCGCTTACGTTCTGGATCTGGACCCGGAACACGTGAGAGTCCGGTCCGTAGCCATCGGTGGGGGGTTCGGCGGCAAGTCTCAATCACCGGAGCCTATTGCTATCGCCGCCATGCTGTCGAAGCTGGCTGGGCGGCCGGTGCGGATCTTGCTCAACCGTCAGGAAGAATTTCTGAGCGGCAAGTCTGACCACGCGAAAAAGATGCGGGTAAGGTCCGCCGTTGCCGCGGACGGAACGATCATTGGTCGGCACACTGAATTCTGGGTCGACAACGGCGCTTATACGCATATGGGCCCAGCCTATATTTCGGCGGTCCGCCAACGGACCTGCAACCTATACCGGGTCGGTGCCGCTGGGTTTGACGGAAAACTGGTGCACACAAATAAGGTTTCCGGTGGTTCCTACCGGGGTATGGGCGCGCCGCAGATCATCTGGGCCATCGAAACCCAGATGGATGAGATTGCCGAGAAACTAGGCCGCGATAAACTCGACTATCGGATTGAAGTTGCCAACCAGGCCGGTGATCAGACCCCCCAGGGCTGGAACATTAGCACCTGCGCACTAACCGAATGCCTGGCCGAGGCGGGCCGTCGTATCGGTTGGCATGAGAAGAAGAATTCCATGCCGATAAACCGGGGGATTGGCTTCGCCGCCATGATCAACCCGAGCGTCGGGTTACTATACGCGGAAGGTAATTTCGCTTGTGTGTCTATCGATCTCAAGAACGACGGCAGGTTGCGGGTGGGTACTCAGTCGGCGGACTGTGGTACCTCTCAGAATACTGTGCTGGCGCAGTTTGTCGCCGAAGAATTAAACCTTACTCCCGACCAGGTCGACGTGCTTCACATGGATA
>CAZNWX010000330.1:0-3085 GCA_964576415.1 uncultured Magnetovibrio sp.
CGCCGCCATGGCGTTTGATGGTGCGGCCTCCCGAGACGATACTGATGCGAAGACTGGCGTGCTTCGCCAACTGGCTTTGGTTATGGATACCCAGGCCGATCCCGCACCGTTCGGCGATGGATGGTACGCGGCCGGATTGGAAGCCTGTGCCGAAGGCTTGCACCTGTTACGCCAAAACCAGGGGATGGCGCCCGCTCAGCAGAAATTGGCGACGGCCCTTTCGTCGCGGATCGCGGCGCAACTGATCGCGTTGGCCATCGACGGCGTTTACATGGACGGCAGTATGGTCGGTGCTGCTCGTTTGTTGGATCGGGCCATGATGATTGACGCCCACCAGCCGGATGCGGCCGTTGCCGTGGGAGCTTTGATGTTGAGCATCAATCAGTTTGAGGCGGCGGAAGCAAACCTCGAGAATGCCGGCAAGTTGGGGTCGGCGCACCCGGACCGGGCAAATCTTTTGGCCATGGCGCAGCTCGGCCAGGGTAAGGAAGTTGCCAATGCATCGTCGTTGGTTTCCGCACTGGATATGCGCAAACTCGCCTTGGCGCATTGTCGCGGTCAAGACTTCGAGAATGCGGAAGCCTGGTTGCGGCGTGCCATCGACATGGACCCGGCGGATGTCGGTGCCTACGCTGATCTTTCCCAGGTGTTGACGGTAATGGACCGAACCGTGGATGCCATTGCGGTTGGGGAACAGGCCCTGGTGGCGCATCCGGATGACCCGCGTCTTCGGCTCAGCCTCTATGGTCACTACCTAGCCAATGCAGAACCGGCCAAGGCATGGGAGATGTATGAAAGCCGGTTCGAGGTGGTTCGTGCCGACACCAACCGGCCGCAGCCGAACCTGCCGCGATGGACCGGACAGGACCTCAGTGGCAAACGGCTTCTGGTGTGGCGAGAGGAGGGCGTTGGTGATGAAGTTCTGTTCGCGTCTTTGCTGCCCGACTTCCTCAAAAGATGGCCGTGCAATGTCGTGTTTGAATGTTCGGCACGCCTGCTGCCTCTGTTGCAGCGCAGCCTCCCCGAGGCGGCCTTTCAGACGGAAGAGGGCCGGGCGGACGCGACCGGCGCTGCCGACTATCATCTGCCAAGCGGTAGCCTGATGATGCATGTGCGACCGACCCTGGCGTCCTATGACGGGAGCACGACGTTCCTGGTTCCCGATCCGACGCGGGTTGCGGACTTCACGACGCGCCTGGAGGTCCTGGGACCCGAGCCCAAGGTCGGGTTGAGTTGGGAATCCTTAAACATGTCTTGGGCGAAGCGGCCGCGAACCTCCGTATTCGCAGATATCTTGCCGTTGCTTACGGTAAAGGGCGTGCTCTTCGTCAACCTGCAATTCGGCGATGTGTCCCACGATCTAGCGCGTGCACGGACGGAATTTGGTGTGACCATCCACGATTTCAGCGATCTCGACCTGCGCAACGATTTGGATGGTGTGGCGGCGCTCATGCAGGCCCTAGATCGGGTTGCGACCCTGCGTGGCTGGATATCGACCTTCGCCGGGATGGTTGGAACCGAGACCTATTGCTACAGCGCGCCGCCGAATACCTATGGCCTCGGTCAGTCGCGATGTCCTTGGGCGCCGGCTATCGAGTTTTTCTCTAAAACTTACGGTGAGACCTGGGAGGGGCCCGTCGTCGCTATTGCCGATCGTCTGCGTGAGCTGGCCGCCGATGGTTGATCCGCGTACGGAGCACGATCAGGCGACGGATGCCTTTCACACGGCGCAGGCAGCCGCTGCCGTAGGACGCCTTGCAGAAGCAGTGGGAATCTTGCGCCCGCATGTACCCGAAAAGGCTACAAGCGCCGAACTGCACTACGTCTTCGGGCGGCTGCTGATTGACCTGGAGCGAGAGGAGTTGGCCAGCGGTGAGGTCTACGCGCCGATTTGGTTGAACTTCCCATGGGGTCGATTTCCTTTTCCGACCCGCGATCATTTCCCCGTTCGCAAGGCGCCAGAAGGCGAAACGCATCTGCGTCGAGCCCTGGATTTGTCGCCGAACCACGTCGGAGCCAGGGCCTTGTTGGCGCTGCGGTTGGTTCAAGATACGGCGACGGTACGCGAAGGTGCGCAATTGGCCCAACAGGCCGCATTGGAAGCACCGGAAGATCATCGCGGCCATCTGGCTATGGCCATCCTGGGCCTACGTCAAGGGAATTGGCAAATGGTTGCGGCGGCGGGAGGCGCGGCTGAACGCCTTCAACCCCAATCCGGATGGGCGGGAGTGATTGTGCGGTTTTGCGCCGCGGTGGACGAGACGGCGGATGCGGCCGCGGCGTTCGCCGATCAACATATCGAACACTTGTTGTTCCTGGCTGACACCCTTGCCGAAGCCATGGAGACAAGTAGTTTTCCCGAAGCGGCGCGCGAAGTCGCCGGGCCTGCCGTTCATGCGTTGAGCGTACGTCTACTATTGGCGGCGGAGCATGCCTTGCTGGAAGCGCAGGCTATGGTGCGCGCGGCGCGATGCCTAGATCACGCTCGTCGACTTGATCCGAAAAGCGCCGGCGCATCCCGAGTGGCAGGGATCCTCTTGTTCAAATGCGGCATTTTCGAGCTGGCCGGTGCGGCGCTACGGTACGCCGCTGATGCCAATCCTCATGACGCCCTGGCGCGGCGCTACCTGGCGGTGGCGCGATTTGCCTTATCGCCGGATGGCGCGCCGGCGGATGGGGAATTCGACCTGGCATCCGAGGAACTTCTCGACATTGCCGATACGTTGGCGTCGCAACTAGATTTTGCCAAGGCGACGGAGTTTTGCGAACGCGCGATCGCCCAAACGCCCGATAACTTATTGTGCGTGTTTATGTTTGCCCAGTTGAGCGGGTTGCGCGGCGATACGGATGGCGCCATCCGTGTGCTCGAGGACGCGCTTGCCAATCACCCAAGTGCCGCGGAGGTGGAGGGGCGTCTTGCGAATATGTATCTGGCTCAGGCACGTTTGGCTGAGGCATGGCCCTTGTTCGAGAGCCGATTGCGGCGTCAGCGCGGTAGCACGCCGCGGCCCCTGCCGCCGGTGTCCCAATGGATGGGCGAAGCACTTGCGGGGCGGTCTATCCTCATTTGGCGCGAAGAGGGGAT
>CAZNWX010000331.1:0-3080 GCA_964576415.1 uncultured Magnetovibrio sp.
GCGGTGAGCTCCGGACCTTGTTGGCGGATTCGCGAAGCTCATCCTCTAGAAACTCGATATCCTGTCCGGCGTCGCGCAAGTCGGCGATGACTTCTTCCGCGTCACGGTGCCGGGACGCCACCAGTGCCCACAAGATGGCTGTGCGGGTGCCGGACTTGCAGTGCGCGAAGATGGGCTTGGGCAGTTCTGTCAGGGCGCGCTCGAACCGGTCAATTATATCTGTCTCGAACAGGGCGTGGTTGGCCGACGGACTGTGGGCGTAGGTCAGGCCTTGGTCCTCGGCCAGGGAACGGGCGTCGGTTGAGACCAGGTAGTCGCCGTTCTCGTCATCGGGTCGCACGTTGAGTACGGCGGCAAACCCAGCTTTGCGAACCGCAGCGAAATCCTCGGCAGCCGGTTGTGGGCCGATGGCGAATTCTGGAGTGACGGGGATGATCTCGAACACGCTTCGTTAGCTCTCCGCTCGGGTCCTTTGTCCCCACGGCCACCAACCACGGCCATGGAATGGGTTTCACATTTGTCGCCGCGGCTTTAAGCTCTGGCTCTTATTCGAAGCTTGATCAAACCCTAGCCAAGAATGGACGGCGCGACCATGGATCAAACAGATGGCAAAATCCTGGATATTCTGCAAACTAATGCTTCTCTTTCTACGGTCGAGGTGGCCGGTCAGGCCGGCATCGACGAAGAGGACTGTGCCGGTCGGATCCAGCGTCTGGAAAACGAAGGCGTACTTCTGCAAAAAGTCGCACTTGTGGATGCGCGCAAGGTAGGCGCCAACATGACAGCCTTCGTTGCCATCACCACGCCGGAGCATTCGACGGAATGGTTGGAGACGTTCCACGCTGCCGTGACGAGCTTCCCCGAGGTAGTAGAGTTCTATCGCATGAGTGGACAGGTGGACTATCTCTTGCGGGTCGTCGTGCCCGACATCGATGCCTACGACACTTTCTACAAGAAACTTATCGCGTCGGCGAAGCTGAAGGATGTGAGCTCCACCTTCGCCATCGAACAAATCAAGTTCACCAGCAAGCTACCGGTCACCGTCGTCGAATAATTGCTGCAGCGTTCAGTCTGCCGCAATGTCAAAGTGCACCATACCCTCACGCTTTTCGCACTTGGTGTAAAAATTGATGGTCGGTGGGTTGTCTAGGTCGGCCAGAGCGCCAAGGTGGGTATCACCGAGTTCGATGCGCGCCGCTACGTCCACGTGGCGAGCAAGCTGAAAACATTGTCCGCGAAAAAGTTCTCCAGTGAGGAAGACGGCTCCCCTTACTTCAACGGACGGATCATTCTGGACCAGGACCATGTGGTTGCCGGCGTCGGAAGCCGCCCGATTTTACCGGGAATGACGGCGATGGCCCACATCACTACTGGGTCGCAGAACCTGCTCTGCTACCTGATCCGGTCCGTCTACATGGCCATCGAACAGGCCTTTTCAAAAACCTGAGAGACGGTTTTTAAGTGCCCGTTAGGTGTGCTAAAAGCCAATCTTGAGATTAAGATTGAGAAAGAGGATGCGACGGATGCCCTACACCCTTGATCAATTCGCGGCGGATTGCCGGACGGCACTACAAGATGGGGACGGCCCCGTAGCCTTCGAGGCCGTGCGCCAGTATGTGGAAACGGCCCTGAAAGATAGTGATTTCGTGGCGACGCATGTGCCCCAGGATGCCACGGAGCCTCGCCGCATCATTTATGAGGACCCGGATCTGGGTTTCTGCATCTGCGCGCACTCCTACACCGGCGCGAAGCAGGGCGAGCCCCACGACCACGGCCCAACGTGGGCCATCTATGGCCAGGCCGCCGGCGAGACGGAAATGACCGATTGGGAAATCGTTACGCCGGCTCAGGACGGTGCGCCGGCCAAGGTCAAGAAGGTCCGCTCCTACCGGATGGTGCCGGGCGATGCCCATGTCTACGCCCCGGGAGACGTGCACGCGCCCTATCGGGACGCGCCGACACGCCTGATCCGCATTGAGGGTACCAACACGGACAACGTTGAACGTACGCCCATCGAAGCCATTTGAACGGCCAAGAGTGACCCAGCTGGATACGATCCCAGCGGTGGTGATGGAGATGGAGATCACTGACGCCGCCCATCTTGGCCTTGAAAGCGATGCAGCCCTGCATGCCGTCACTGATGAATTTGTATTCCACTTCGTGACACAGGTAGGCCATCTTGCGTCTCTTTTGATCGGGTTATGTTATTCGGCGGCGTCCTTCTTCGCCGCTTCGCGGTCCATGCGTTCCCAATCGTAGGCAAGGGGCTTTTTGTCAAGAAAGCCTTTGATGGCGTTCTGATGATAGTCGCTGGAGAAGTAGAGGGCCTGGGCCGCGGCCTCCATTTCGATCAGCGCTTGGGCGTCTAGGTTGAAGGACTGGTTTACGATCCGCTTGGTCGCGCCGATGGCGGGTGTGTTGGCCTTGCAAAGCCGTCCTGCCAGTTCCATAGCTGCATCCATGAGGTCGTCGGCGCCGTGCACTTCCATGGCGATGCCAAGGTCCTTGGCTTCTTGGGCTTCCAGGGGCCGGCCCGTAAACATGATTTCCTTGGCACGCTGTAGTCCGACCATACGCGGCAGCGTGAAGAACGCGCCTACGTCCGGAACTAGGCCAATGCGCGGGAACACGCAGCACATCTTGGCGCGGTCTGAGCAGAGGATGAAGTCCGCCGACAGGGCCATGGAAAACCCGGCGCCGTAGGCCGCGCCGTCGACAGCCGCGATCACCGGAACTTCCAGGTTCAGGAACTTCTGGAACCAGTCGTGGTAGCGGTAAAGGCGCTGGCGGTCCTCTGAGGTGTTCCGCTTGCCTAGGCTGTCGGCCAGGGCCTTCAGGTCGCCACCTGCGCAGAACACACCTTCCGTGCCCTTCAAGATGATTGCGCCGAGGCCCGTGTCGTACTGCAGGCTAGGCACCAGTTTGGCGAAATCATCGCGCATCTCTGGGCTCAGCGCGTTGCGGCGTTCCGGCTGGTTCATGGTGATGATACCGATGCGGCCCCTTTCCTCAAAGGTGATGGCCTGAAATTCTGTGGTGGACATGGTGCTCTCCCTGCAAATCGCGTGACGGAGGCGGAT
>CAZNWX010000332.1:0-3080 GCA_964576415.1 uncultured Magnetovibrio sp.
CACAATCTGTTTTGAATCAAGCCGGCCCAAAAGGTCCGGCGTCTTCTCGCAGGCAATAAGCTGACCGTGGTTGATGATGCCGATGGTGTCGCACATGGCCTCGGCCTCTTCCAGGTAGTGCGTGGTCAGCAGCACCGTCGTACCCGTAGCGTTCAGGGCCTTCACATGGCTCCAGAGCTGGCGGCGCAGGTCCACGTCGACGCCTGCCGACGCCTCATCCAGGATCAGTACCGGCGGTGAATGGACCATGGCCTTGCCCACCAGGAGCCGTCGGCGCATGCCGCCCGACAATGAACGGGCATAGGCGTTTGCCTTGTCCGCCAGGCCGACGGCTTCCAAAATCTCGTCGGTGCGCCGGGCCTTTTCGGGGATTCCAAACAGTCCGGCCTGCAGGTCGAGGACCTCGCGCGGCGTGAAGAAAGCGTCCAAGTTCAGTTCTTGGGGCACCACGCCGATACAGCGCCGGGCTGCTCGCATATCGTCGATGATGTCGTAACCCCAAACCTTCGCCTCGCCGGCCGTTTTCACGACCAGGCCGGCCAGGATGTTGATGAAGGTGGACTTGCCCGCCCCGTTCGGCCCCAGCAAGGCAAAGAAAGAGCCTTTCGGAATGGTCAGATTGATGTCCTTCAAGGCCTCCTTGGATGCGGATTTCCCGCTTGAGGCATAGATTTTCTTGAGACCACGGACCTCCACGGCGTTATCGGGATCTGTGGTCGGCTGGAAGAAGCGCATGACCACGCACATGCCCCTGCGGATGACCTCCTGTCAAGGCGTGCCACAAAGTTACATTAACCGGGAGCAAATCTCGCCGCTTCGGCCTTTCGTGGTGCGTCCAGCGGATGTAACGAAAGGAAAGCCCATGTTTGCCCTGATTATCGTTCCAGTTACTCTGTTCTGGTCGGCTATACGGAAAAGGTGCCCGACCCAGCTGTCGACACCACCGACGCCCTAACCATGTAGATGGATGGCCAGACCTTCATACTGTTCAAGTAGATGTTTCAGCCGCCGGCCGTGGCCGACAATGCCGCGCCTAAACAGACTGTGACGGCGAGCCGTTAACGGACGGTGGGGAAGGTGAGATCAATTCCGGCGTTTAGCATCCTAGTGGGCTTCGTCCCAGCTCATGCCTGTACCTGCATCCACCACCAACGGTACGTCCAAATGCGCCGCCCCTTCCATGGCCGCTCGGACCACATTTATGGTGTCTTTGGCCTCCGCCTTGGGCACCTCGAATATCAGTTCGTCATGCACCTGCAGGAGCATCTGGGCCTTAAGACCGGCGTTTGTGAGCGCACCGGGCACCTGGATCATAGCGCGTTTAATAATGTCGGCGGCACCGCCTTGGATCGGCGCGTTGATGGCGGCCCTTTCGGCGAAGCCCCGCATGTTGGGGTTGCGGTCGTTGATGCCCTTGGTGTGGCATTTGCGTCCAAAGAGCGTGGTTACGAAGCCTTCCTCGCGGGCCTGGGTCTTGGTGCGTTCCATGTAGGCCTTGATGCCAGGATACTTGTCGAAGTATGCATCGATGTAGGCCTTCGCCTCGCCGTTGGGTATGCCCAGCTGTCGCGCCAGGCCGAAGGCAGAGATGCCGTAGATGATGCCGAAGTTGATGGCTTTTGCCTTCCGCCGTGTCATCGGGTCCATGCCCTCAATGGGTTCGCCGAAGACCTGGGAGGCCGTAAGCGCGTGGATGTCCTGGCCGTCATGAAAGGCCTGCTTTAAGGCATCGATGCCAGCCACGTGGGCAAGAATCCGGAGTTCTATCTGGGAATAGTCGGCCGAGACCAACACGTGGCCCTTCTCCGGCACGAAGGCTTTGCGGATCTTGCGGCCTTCCACTGTGCGCACGGGGATATTCTGCAGGTTCGGATCCGTCGACGCGAGCCGTCCGGTCGACGTGGCCGCCTGGCTGTAGGAGGTGTGCACGCGGCCTGTCTGCGGATTGATGGCCGCCGTCAAGGCATCCGTGTAGGTGCTCTTGAGTTTGGAGAGTTGGCGGAACTCTAAGATGGTCTTTGGCAGGTCATGGCCCTCCGCGGCCAGGCCTTCCAGTACATCGGCGCCGGTAGAATATGCCCCGGTCTTACCTTTCTTGCCACCCTCGATCCCCATCTCATCGAAAAGGATCTCGCCCAGCTGTTTCGGCGAGCCAACGTTGAACTCCCGGCCGGCCAGCTTGTGGGCATCTTCTTCCAGATCGACCATACGCTTGCCAAAGTCATCTGAGAGGCGCTTCAGTTCCTGGGCGTCGACCTTGATGCCTTCGCGTTCCATGGCTTCTAGGATGGGGACCAAGGGGCGCTCTAAGGTCTCGTACACTGTCACCATATGTTCCTGGGCCAAGCGCGGCTTGAACACCTTGTGCAGCCGAAGTGTAATGTCCGCGTCCTCGGCGGCGTAATAGAGGGCCTTATCCAGCGCCACACGATCGAAGGTAATCTGCGATTTGCCGGTGCCAACCACATCCTTGAATTTGATCGTCTCGATGCCCAGCGTGTCGCGGGCCAGTTCGTCCATGCCGTGGCCGTGCAGGCCGCCCTCCAGGACGTAGGAGATCAGCATAGTGTCGTCGACGGGAGCAACATCGATGCCGTAGCGCACCAGCACCTGTTTGTCGTACTTGATGTTCTGGCCAATTTTCAGGACCGCTGGGTCCTCTAACAGGGGCTTAAGCAGGCCTAGGGCTTGGTCCATGACCACCTGTTCCGGTGAGGGCGCGCTTTCGGCTTCGCACAAAAGATCGCCAGTGATGCCGGCGTCGGCAGCCTTGTGTCCGAGCGGGATGTAGCACGCCCGACCAGACGTCACTGCGAGCGATACGCCCACCAGTTCCGCCTGCATGGAATTAAGACTGGTCGTTTCTGTGTCCACCGCCACCGCGCCGGCCTCGTCCGCCTCGGCGATCCAGGCCTTCAGGGCGTCCTCCGTCTGGACCAGTTCATAGGAGACCTCGTCCAACGCCGCATTGCCGCTGCCGCCCGCAACCCTGTCGCCTGGTTCCACGCCCAGGCGCGCCTCCATGGTGGACACCAGGGAGCGAAATTTCTGTTCCCTTAGGAACGGCAACAACACGTTTG
>CAZNWX010000333.1:0-3075 GCA_964576415.1 uncultured Magnetovibrio sp.
GGTCATGTCGAACCAGCGTGTGGATAAGCGGTTGCGGCGCCAATAGACGTATGGCCCATTCGGCCAAGAACGCCGCGGCCACGACGATCGCACACACCAAACCCCAGTTCGACTTAAGTAGTCTGAACATGCCCTTTCTTATGACATGCAACGCGGTTCGGCTCAATCAGGCGGCATGTCGTTGTCTGTTAGTTTTTTGTCAGGTGATCAGTGCCCATGCCTTGGGCCACCTGATTGAAGGGCGATGAATTGGTCGCTCAGATCAATTAAGGCCATCTTCTCGAATTCGACGCGGAGTTCGCAATACAGGAACGCGCTGAGGAGTTCAGCGACTTCATCAAAATTTCCCACCTCGAGGGCAACGTGATTGGAGCCGATGGTCATGGCTTTTCTGACGTCTGCCATGGTGTCGATCCTTTGCCTTCGAATCGTTAACCATACGCATATGGGCATGAACGGACTTTTGCTTACATCAAGGACTCGCCAAACCCCGGGTGACGGACTTATATATCGACCATGGAGACAGCAAACGCCAGCGAGGACCTTCCTTTATTCATGCCGTCGAAACGCTTGCCGGTGGAAGACGAAAGGACGTTCAAGCTGGCCAGTCCCTTCAAACCCGCGGGCGATCAGCCGCAAGCTATCGAAGACCTGACCGAAGCCATCCAGGCCGGCGAAACCGATCAGGTTTTATTGGGGGTGACCGGATCCGGCAAGACTTTCACCATGGCGCACGTGATCCAGAATATTCAGCGACCCACCTTGGTGTTGGCGCCCAATAAGACGCTGGCAGCCCAGCTCTATGGCGAGATGAAAGAATTCTTTCCTGATAACGCCGTGGAGTATTTCGTCTCTTATTACGATTATTACCAGCCGGAAGCCTATGTCCCACGTTCCGACACCTACATCGAGAAAGATGCTTCCGTGAACGAACAGATCGACCGCATGCGTCATGCGGCGACGCGGGCGTTGATGGAGCGTTCCGATGTGATCATCGTGGCGTCTGTGAGCTGCATCTACGGCATCGGCGCCGTTGAAACCTATTCGGAGATGATCATCCGTCTGTCCAAAGGGGACATGGTCGATGAGCGGGAACTCAAGCAGAAATTGGTGGCGTTGCAATACCAGCGCAATGACCAGAATTTCTACCGTGGCGCTTTTCGTGTCCGCGGCGACGTAGTGGAAATCTTCCCCTCGCACCTGGAGGACCGCGCCTGGCGCATGAGTTTCTTCGGTGAGGAGTTGGAAACCATCTGGGAGATCGATCCACTCACTGGCGAGAAGATAGGCGTTCTGGAAGAGATCACAATCTATCCGAACTCCCACTATGTGACGCCGCGCCCCACGCTCCTTCAGGCGATTCCGGGCATTCGCACTGAGCTTAAGACGCGAATTAAGGAACTAGAGGCCGAAGGCAAGCTCCTGGAAGCGCAGCGTGTGCACGAGCGGACCACCTTCGATCTCGAGATGCTGGAAACAACGGGGCATTGTGCCGGCATCGAGAACTATTCGCGTTACCTCACGGGCCGTGCGCCCGGCGAGCCGCCGCCCTTGTTCGAGTACCTGCCCGAGAATGCTATGCTCATGGTGGATGAGAGCCACGTGACCGTGCCCCAGATCGGTGGGATGTCGCGTGGCGACTTCAACCGCAAAACGACTCTAGCCGAATATGGCTTTCGCCTGCCCAGCTGCGTCGACAACCGGCCCCTTAAGTTCGAGGAATGGGACAACATGCGGCCAGATACAGTCTATGTTTCGGCGACCCCGGGGCCGTGGGAGTTGGAGCGAACGGGCGGGGCCTTCGTCGAGCAAGTGGTGCGGCCTACCGGCCTAATCGATCCCGAATGCATTATCCGGCCCGTGGAGACCCAGGTGGACGACCTTCTTGGGGAGGTTCGCGACGTGGCCGCGAAGGGCATGCGCACGCTGGTGACCACGCTGACGAAGCGCATGGCGGAGGATTTGACGGAATATCTCCACGAACATGGCGTCCGGATCCGTTACATGCATTCGGATATCGAAACGCTGGAGCGGATCGAAATCATACGCGATTTGCGCCTGGGGGCATTTGACGTCCTAGTTGGCATCAACGCGAAGGCCTGGACATCCCCGAGTGCGGCCTTGTCGCTATTCTGGATGCGGACAAGGAAGGCTTCCTGCGTTCCAAGACCAGTCTCGTCCAGACTATCGGCCGTGCTGCGCGGAATGTGGAGGGTCGCGTCATCCTGTATGCTGATAAGATGACGGAAAGCTTGAACTACGCCATCGGCGAGACCGACCGCCGCCGGGCCAAACAAAAGGCCTACAACGAGGTCAACGACATCACGCCGCAAAGTGTCAAGAAGGGCATCGCCGACGTGATCAACAGCGTTTACGAGGGCGATTATGTCACCGTGGACACTGGCGTTGCTGGTGAGACGGAATTGGTTGGCCATAATATCCAAGCGGTGATCGGCGATCTCACGGACAGGATGAAAACAGCCGCCGCCGACCTAGAATTTGAGGAAGCCGCGCGCCTGCGCGATGAAATCCGCCGCCTTGAGGCCACGGAACTCGGGCTCACCAAGCCCGGTGTGGCGAAGAAGGCGAGGTGGGAGCCGAAGGGCAAGAAAAAGAAGAAAGCCCACAGGCGGTAGGCGTTAATCGCCGCATGTTCATGTTACTGTTTGAATTTCTTTAGCCGGAAATTCTCAGCGTTGGGCTGTGGAAAGTGACACGCGTCCTGGGTGTAGCCGCTCGGCGCTGCCGCGTTTCCTTGGATCTGTCCTCCGACAATATCATGGTGCGGTCGGAAACCGATTAAATCGTCATCATCGATCCGTTCTGGTGAGCCCAAGCCTGGCAAACTCGGCCTGTCCTGGCGACACCCGAATGCAGCCATCAATGGGCAAAATTTCTTGCTTTTCCAGGCTTGATCGCGCCTAACTAGTTTCCTTCTAAAGGATGCTAGATATGAACAAATTGAACACCTATAGGGCCGGCGTGGACGAGGACGGCCACTTTGGGATTTATGGCGGGCGCTACGTCGCCGAGACCCTGATGCCCCTTATTTTGGCGGTAGATAAAGCCTGGAAT
>CAZNWX010000334.1:0-3070 GCA_964576415.1 uncultured Magnetovibrio sp.
GATAAGTACGAGCTGCACCACGGGGTGCGGATTTTGGACAACTCGCTCGTTACGGCGGCGACGTTGTCGAACCGCTATATCTCCGACCGGTTTTTGCCGGATAAGGCCATTGACCTCGTGGATGAGGCTGCCAGCCGGGTGCGCATGCAGATAGATTCGAAACCTGAGGAGATTGATGAGCTGGACCGTAAGATTATCCACATGAAAATCGAGCGCGAGGCTATAAAGAAAGAGGACGACAAGGCTTCGAAGGATCGGTTGGGGCAGCTCGAAGCGGAATTGGGATTATTGGAAAGCGAATCGGCTGAACTCACCGCCCAGTGGGAAGGCGAAAAGGCGTCATTGGCCGACGCGACCCGCGGCAAGGAAGAGCTGGAGAAGGCTCGCTTGGCCGTCGAGCGCGCGATGCGCGAAGGCGCCTTGGAAGAAGCCTCTGAGCTCCAATACGATCTGATCCCGCGCTTGGAAGAGAAGGTGGCGGAAGCGGAAGCCATGGAAGCGACCAACATGGTCGAGGAGTCGGTCACCACCGAGCACATTGCCAACGTGGTCTCGCGCTGGACCGGCATTCCCGTGGACAAGATGCTACAGGGTGAACGAGAAAAACTTCTCGCCATGGAAGACGCGCTCCGCGGCCGTGTGATCGGCCAGGAGGAGGCATTGGTCGCCGTCTCCAACGCCGTGCGCCGCGCTCGTACAGGTCTGCAAGATCAGCACCGGCCCGTCGGCTCGTTCCTGTTCCTGGGCCCCACGGGTGTCGGCAAGACGGAGCTGACGAAGGCCTTGGCCGCCTTCCTGTTCGACGACGAACAAGCCATGGTCCGCATCGACATGTCGGAATACATGGAGAAGCATGCGGTGGCCCGCCTCATCGGCGCCCCCCCGGGCTACGTGGGTTATGACGAGGGCGGCGCGCTCACGGAAGCGGTCCGCCGCCGGCCCTACCAGGTGATACTCTTTGACGAGGTGGAAAAGGCGCACCCGGACGTTTTCAACGTCATGCTCCAGGTTCTGGACGACGGGCGTCTCACGGACGGGCAGGGGCGCACGGTGGACTTCCGCAACACCATGATCGTCCTAACCTCGAACCTGGGTGGCGACATCCTCGCGGCGCAGGCCGACGAGGCCGACTCAGAGGAGGTTCGCGACGACGTCATGCATGTGGTTCGCGCCGCCTTCCGGCCCGAATTCATTAACCGACTGGATGAGATCATTCTCTTCCACCGCTTGTTCCGCGAACACATGGGCAGCATCGTCGACATCCAACTGGGCAGCCTGACGAAGCTCCTGGATGACAAGGGCATCAAGATCCAGTTGGATGGCAACGCCCGCGTGCGCCTGGCCGACCAGGGCTACGATCCGGTTTATGGCGCTAGGCCGCTCAAGCGGGTGATCCAGGCGGAGCTCCAGAACCCGTTGGCGAATTTGTATCTGCAGGGCAAGGTCCAGGATGGCGACGTGGTCAAGGTCTCGGCCAACAAGGACGGCCTCACCTTTAATGGGGAAGCAACAGTGGAAGCGGCATCAAACTTCCAAGAAAGTGCGTAGCGCCGCCGTCACCTCGGCTGGTTTCTCGGCGTGCAGCCAATGACCGGCGCCGGGGATGACTTCCGTCTTCGCATTTGGGAACAGGCGTTCAATCTCGCCCATGTGAGAGGACTGCACGTAGTTCGACGTGCCGCCCAAAAGGAATAGGGTTGGAGCCTCGTAGGCCTGGTTGGCCTGGGACGTGGGGAAGTCGATGATGTCGTCCATGTTGGCGGCGATGGCGGCGACGTTGATCTGCCATTCGAGGCCATGGCCGTCATCGGCCGGCTTCAGGTTCCGGCTAAGGAACTGGGCAGTGGGGCGGTCATTGATGGCGTTGGCAATGATGGCTTCGGCATCGGTGCGGCGAGTGAGCGCCTTGGTATTCATGTCGGCCATGGCGCCCAGGTGAGCATCAAAGGTGTGGTCATATGGCACCGGCGCGATATCGACGACACAAAGGCGTTCGACCAGGCTTGGCCGTTCACAGGCCAAGGCCATGGCCGCCTTGCCGCCCATGGAATGACCGATGACGGCTACGGGGCCGGCGAACTGGGTTTCAATCAGCTTTGCCACGTCGCCGGCCATGAGCGGATAGTCCATGGCATCGTCCCAGGGGGACGCGCCGTGGTTTCGAAGATCGAGGGTAAGGACCCGGTGCGTTTCGCTCAGGGCCTTGGCGATGGTGGCCCAATTGCGGCCCATCCCGAACAGGCCGTGCAGGATCACCGCTCCCAATGGCCCGGTACCCGTTTCCTCGAAATGGAGTTTAAGCGCGCTCAGTTAGCCGACGAGACCTGAGTGGCCCGTCCCTTGAGCAAGGACACATAGCGGATATCCAGTGCCTTCCGGACCGCGTGGAAGCGCGTCAATTCTTTATCAATAAGTTTTCGGCCAGACGGCATTTTTATGCGCATGGGATTGCGCTGATGACCGTTGCGCAGAATCTCATAATGCAGGTGATTGCCTGTGGAGCGACCGGTGGTGCCGACGTAACCGATGATCTGGCCCTGGCGGACACGCTTTCCCTTCCGGATGCCGCGGCCGTAGCGCGACATGTGGGCGTATGCTGTCTTGTAAGTGCCGTTGTGGCGGATGCGCACATACTTGCCGTAACCGCCGTTGCGTTGCGCCATCTCCACTATGCCGTTGCCGGCGGCGTAGATGGGCGTGCCCCTCGGAGCAGCGAAGTCGACGCCTCGGTGCATTTTGGTGTAGCCGAGGATGGGATGGCGCCGTCGACCGAACCCAGAGCTCAGTCGCCCGCCATCGATGGGCGTGCGCATGAGCGCCTTCTGGGCGGAGTTGCCTTTCTCGTCGAAGTATTCGAAGCCGCCCTGGCCATCTTCGTAGCGGTAGATAGCCCTGCGCTGACCTTGCAAGGTGAGGGTCGCGAACAGGATTTCGTCGCTGCGTACGATTTTACCTTCGTCATTTCGGACGAAGCTAAACATGACCTCGAACTTGTCGCCCTTCCGAATGCCGCGCTGAAAATCGACATCCCAGGAATAGGCCCGGATCAGTTCGGCCAAGGTCGCCGACG
>CAZNWX010000335.1:0-3049 GCA_964576415.1 uncultured Magnetovibrio sp.
TCTCGGGCAATGGCTGGCTGAAGCGTTCGGCATGGGCCCGGCGGAAACCAAAGAGTACGCCAAGGCCGTGGTCATCGCCGACCTGGATGAGTCGGGTATCGAAGATGTTATGCGCAAGGTCATGGCCGATATCGACGAGCGCGGCGCCGATATTACCGAAGACCAGGTGCGGGCAAAGATTTTCGAACTGAACGGTGTCGCAGTCCAGCAACTTCGCGAAGAGGGCTGAAGCCCTCCTTTCTAAGCCGCTTTCTCGGCAAGCCCGGTCTTGAGCTAGGCAAACAGCCCGATCAGCGACCCCATCACGGCACGGATTGCCGGGGGGAGTTTCATGTCCGAATGGACCAAGATCCATAGGGTCTCCGTGATGTCCTCGGGCGGGAAATGTTGGAGATGGTTGAGGTTAACCACGCCTAGGGGGGCGTGTGGCCTAGACCTTGCCGAAAACCCGCTGGAAGATCGTGTCCACGTGTTTGGTGTGATAGGCTACCGGATCAACGTTGAACAATTCATCCAGGTCGGCCTCGCTGAGCACGCCTGTCAGATCATCATCCCGCGACAAGAAAAACATGAGCCGGTTGCCGCGCCCGGCCGCTTCCCGATCTTCGTCCGTCAGGTCAATGGTGGCGTCCGGGTTGTCGGGGTCGATGCCAAAACTGCGCCAGACCTTCATGGCATTGCGTTGCACGATCTTATAGCCCTCTTCGCGGCTGAAACCACGCTGCGTAAGCGCTAGCAGGACGCGTTGCGAATCGTGGATGCCGCCGAACTTGTTTAGGTGCTCAAGCATGTTGTTCGGGTAGACCACTAACTTTTCGATCACCCCGGCCATCCGGTTTAGGGCAAAATCGAGGGTCACCGTGGCGTCCGGGCCGATCATGCGCTCCACTGATGAATGCGAGATGTCCCGTTCATGCCAAAGCGCCACATTTTCTAGCGCTGGCACCACGCTCATGCGGACGATCCGGGCTAGGCCGGTCAGGTTCTCGGTCAGGATTGGGTTGCGCTTGTGCGGCATTGCCGACGAGCCTTTTTGTCCCGGCGCGAAGTACTCCTGGGCCTCGCGGACTTCGGTCCGCTGCAGGTGCCGGATTTCTATCGCCAACCGCTCTAGGGCCGAAGCCGTGATAGCCATGGCTGCGAAGAAGGCGGCGTGCCGGTCACGGGGAATAACCTGCGTGGATACGGGTTCTGGGATCAGGCCCATTTTCTCGGCGACGTGGGCTTCGACGCTGGGGTCGATATTAGCGAAGGTGCCCACCGCGCCAGAAATTGCGCAGGTGGCGATCTCCGCGCGGGCGACCTCAAGACGTTGGCGGCAGCGGGCGAATTCAGCGTAGTGTCCGGACAGCTTGACCCCGAATGTCGTCGGTTCGGCGTGGATGCCGTGACTGCGGCCGATACATGGCGTGAGCTTGAACTCCCGAGCCCGCAATTCTAGTGCCGCCAGTACCTTGTTCACGTCCGTCAACAGAAGGTCCACCGCCTGGCTCATCTGCACGGCCAGGCAGGTGTCCAGCACATCCGAGGAGGTCATGCCCTGGTGGACGAAACGCGCCTCCTCACCCACTTGTTCGGCCAATTCAGTGAGAAAGGCAATGACATCATGACGGGTTTCCCGTTCGATCTCGTCAATGCGCTGGATGCGCTGATCCGTATAGGGAATATTGCCGTGTTCCCACACCGCCTTGGCGGCCTCCGCCGGTATCACCCCCAGCTTGGCCTGCGCGTCGCAAGCGTGCGCTTCGATCTCGAACCAAATGCGGAACTTATTGGCAGGTTCCCAGATGGCGGCCATCTCGGGGCGAGAATAACGGGGGGTCATGGTGGGCTCCCAATCGCAGAAAATTACGTCACGGTGTGCCTAAGCGGCGATACGTGGTATATTCCTGCGAACCGGTGAAGTAAACCGCTGGACCACGATCTCCTGGACGCCGAGGAGCCGTAGATAGACCTGATGGTGAACACGCCCATGGTGGACCTGCCGGAGATTCCGCATCACCACATGATCGGCTTGGCGCCAGTCGCGCTGGTCCAGGCGGATTCGGAACGCTTCCGCGCGATCATAGCGGCCGGCACGGATCACTACGGTGGCTGTGGGCGATGCGATCTCCCGCCGCTGGCTTGCGGCGTGCGCCAATCCCTATGCTGCGGAAATTGAGGCGATCGCGGCTGTTGCTGGGACGCCGGGCGCTTTTCTGTTGAACCTCTCCTACGAATGGACGTGCACCACTAGTGCCACGGCCGATCCGTCTGGGACGGGAAATCGAATGCTCCGGACGTTGGATTGGCCGTTGCGGGGATTGGGCAGAAACGTTGTCGTGGCGACCATGGAAGGGGTGGCGGGGATCTATAAGAATGTTACCTGGCCCGGGTTCGCGGGTGTCGTCACGGCCATGGCCCCGGGCCGATTTTCGGGAGCCATCAACCAACCGCCCATGCGCAAGTGGAGCCCTTCGTGCTGGTTGGATTGGGGAATCAACCGCTGCCGCTTGTGGCGACGACGCGCCTTGCCGCCCGTGCATGTGTTACGCCAGGTTTTCGACACCTGCCGAACCTACGCGGAAGCGAAGAAGGCCCTGAGCGAGATGCCCCTAGCCATGCCGGCTTTCTTCACACTTTCGGGGACCGAACCGGGCGAAGGGTGCGTTATCGAGCGCGAAGAGGAGGCGGCTCACGTGCGAGAGGCGCCCGCCAGCGTGGCCAATCATTGGATCGCGGCCGATATCCCCGGCCGGTATCGCGGTATCGACAGCCTTGGCCGGTTCAAGCTCATGGAATCCCTGCGTGATGCTGTGCCGGACGACTTTTCCTGGGTGCAGTCCCCGATCCTCAACGAAACCACGCGTTTGGCCGTGGTCGCTAATGCGAAACTGGGCATGCTCATCGTTCAGGGCTGGGAGGCGGACGGCCCTGCGACGCGAATGGTAGTAGCCACCGTCGAGGGCGTCGCGACATTCCGGCGCGATAATCCGGACATGCCGTGGTATCTGGGCGATCGCTCGCTTTCCGACCGTCACATCGGCGCACTGCTTTTCGAGCCAGTCTC
>CAZNWX010000336.1:0-3045 GCA_964576415.1 uncultured Magnetovibrio sp.
CGACAACAAACAACGACACCTTTCCGTCGGGAACAGAGAGAAACACCGTGTCGGCGGCGCGGGCTACATCGGCAGCGTCCGCACCCAACTGAGCGCCCTCCGGGGCCAGGCCTTGCGTCCCGGCCTTGTCGTAGACCGTGAGCGGAAAGCCCTTGGCCGCAATGTTTCCGGCCATGGGCCCACCCATCTGGCCGAGACCAATAAATCCAAACTGTTCTGGCATCAAGATTTTCCCGGATCCATGGTTGAGGTGTCGATATTCATGTCCTCCAAGACCTCGCGGGCGTTGCGGAAAGCCTCAACACCGGCCGGAATACCGCAGTAAACGGCGATCTGTATCAGCACCTCACGCAGTTCCTCCAAGGTCAGGCCGTTGTTGATGGCGCCTCGGAAATGCAATTTGAATTCGTGCGACTTGCCGAGCGCGGCCAGCATTCCCAGGTTTAGAATGGAACGGTTCTTGCGCTCCAGCACACCGCGGCCCCAAGTGCCACCCCAACAGTATTCGGTGACGATCTGTTGGAAATCGCGGTTGAAATTGTCGGCGCCGGCGACGGCCCTTTCGACATATTCCGGCCCCAAAACCTCGGTCCGTTCCTTCAATCCAGCTTCGTATTGATCGCTTGCCATAGGGGTACTCCTCGCTACGCTAAATGGGAGTTTGGGATATAACTCGCTTTCCGAATGAGGCCAAACCGGGCCTATTTCAAAACATCTCAAATTGGGCCGAATGCCAATCCATTCACTGAAATTCTAAGCCTTGGATTTTTCTCGTATATATCTTGTAACACTAGGTCTCGGGAACCATTTGACATCGCTGAGGACGAACTCTACGGTTTCGGCGATTGTGCGACGAAATGCCCATAAAAACGGGCCGGCGCGAAAGGGAGGACCATTGGCGACTCTACTCGAGATCGACAAGCTCAAAACGCAGTTTTTTACGACGGCGGGCGTTGTCAAAGCCGTCGACGGAGTGTCTTACACGGTTGACGAAGGTGAAACGGTGGCGGTGGTTGGGGAATCCGGCTGCGGCAAGTCGGTGACGGCTATGTCCATCCTTCGGCTCATTCCGTGGCCGCCGGGCAAGATCACCGATGGCGAAATTCGGTTCGCGGGCAAGGACCTGTTGGCCCTTTCCGAAGAAGAAATGCGAAATGTCCGCGGCAAGGACATTTCCATGATCTTCCAGGAACCGATGACGTCGTTGAACCCGGTGCTGTCGATCGGCATGCAGCTCACCGAGACTATGCTAGCGCACACAGACGTATCCGAAGAAGACGCGCACAAACGCGCCGTCGAATTGCTAGGTATGGTCGGCATTTCCGAGCCGGAGCGGCGCTTGGTGCAGTATCCGCACCACCTTTCCGGCGGCATGCGCCAACGCGTCATGATCGCCATGGCGCTGTCATGCGAGCCAAAGCTGATTATCGCCGATGAGCCAACGACGGCCTTGGACGTGACGATCCAGGCGCAGATCCTGGAACTCATGAAGAACCTGACCCGCGATCTCGGCGTCGCGTTGATCGTCATCACCCACAACCTGGGCGTGGTGGCGCGCTACGCGGATCGCGTGAACGTCATGTACGCGGGCAAAATCATTGAAAGGGGAACCGCCGCCGACATCTATTATCGCCCACATCACCCCTACACGCTGGCGCTCTTGAAGTCCGTGCCGCGCATGGACCAGCAACGCCAGGCGAAATTGGACCCAGTTGAGGGCCAGCCTCCGGATTTGACCATGTTGGACGAAGGCTGCGCTTTCCGGCCGCGTTGCCGGTTTGCGACAGCAGAATGCGCCGAAGGCTTGCCGTCTCTCGAAACCGTCGAAGGCGGCCACGCCACGGCGTGCTTCAACAAAGATCAAGTGGCCGCGACCATGAAGGAGGCCTCATGAGCCCGCCGAACGAAGCTGTCGCGCGCGAAGATGCCCAATTTCGCGGCGTGCCGACGGACGATGTGCTGATCGATCTCAAGGACCTGAAGATGCACTTTCCGGTGACGGAAGGGGTCTTTATTCAAAGCGTGATCGCGCACGTGAAGGCCGTCGACGGCATCAGCTTTAAAATCATGAAGGGCGAGACCCTTGGTCTGGTCGGGGAATCAGGATGCGGCAAGACGACGACGGGTCGCTGTATTCTGAAGCTGGAAGATCCAACCAGCGGCGAAATCATCTTCCACGGTCAGGATCTTATGAACCTGGACGACAAGGAGATGGTTGAGGTTCGTAAGAAGATACAGGTGATCTTCCAGGACCCGTTCAGTTCTCTGAACCCACGCATGAAGATCGGTGAGATCATCGCTGAGCCCATGCGGGTTCACAACATTGTCCCGGACGAAGAAGCCCGCAACAATCGAGTCGTCGAACTGCTGACCACATGCGGTTTGAAGGCCAACTTCGCCGACCGCTATCCGCACGAAATGTCTGGCGGGCAGCGCCAGCGCGTTGGCATCGCCCGGGCCTTGGCCATGAACCCGGAATTCATCATATGTGACGAAGCGGTTTCGGCCTTGGACGTATCGATCCAGGCCCAGGTGGTGAACCTTCTGGAGGATCTCCGCGAGGAATTCGGCCTCACATATCTGTTCATCTCACACGATTTGAGTGTGGTGCGTCATATTTCGCACCGTGTGGCCGTAATGTACCTGGGACACATGGTGGAACTGGCGGAATGCGACGAGTTGTTCGACAACCCGCTGCATCCCTACACCCGCGCACTTTTGGAAGCCGTGCCGATCCCAGATCCTGATCTGGAAAACGGTCGCGCGCACCAGATCATCAAGGGCGAAATCCCAAGCCCTATCAATCCGCCGTCGGGCTGCGTGTTCCATCCGCGTTGCCCTTCGGCGCACGACGGGTGCAAAAAGGAATTTCCCGAGTTTCGGGAAGTCAAGCCGGGCCACTGGGTGGCCTGCACGGAGGTGTGACCTACCCAAATTTGGGACGTCGCATGCTAAAGTGGAACTGGAAGGTTCCATGGTTCACTGGGAAGGAGATTAAAATGACCCATCTGACCACAAAACTAGCGCTGACGGCCCTGATTGGGG
>CAZNWX010000337.1:0-3044 GCA_964576415.1 uncultured Magnetovibrio sp.
GCCCAGAAAACCGGCAAAGGTATGTGCCGAATAGGCCTTGCCTAATCTGTCGGGATCGATGGACCCGGACAGGATGGCATAGTCCGCCGGATGAAAGACGCTATTGCCCAATCCGGCAAATACCGCCAGGACCAAAAGCAGCCAATAGGCATCGGCAAATCCCATCAGCAACACGCCGATAGCATTCAACGCCAGCCCCGCGAACAGGACCCGGCGCGGCCCCAACCGGTCGACCAGAAAGCCCACCGGCGCCTGCAACACGCCGCCCAATAGGTTGTAGCACGTCATAGCTAGGCCCAACTCCACGTAGCTTACCCCGAACTCGGCCTTCAGTAACGGGAACAGAGGCGGCAGGGCCAGTAGGTAATAGTGGCTCATGAAATGGCCGGCCCCAATCAGACCGTTGACCCAACGTTCGAACACGCGCGCGTTCGCTTCGGGTGCGCCTCCGGTGCCGCTCATGGTGGACATGGTGCTCATGGCACGGCCAAGATAGGCCTTCCGAGCATTCCGGGCCATAGCCATTTCGTAATAATGAAAGGGACCACTAGTCGGGAAGCGGAATATCGAAGGCATTCAGCGCCTTTTTTTGGCGCTTTTTCAGCATCTGTTCATCAAAGCCATCGATCAGGTCGTGGAACAGGCGGTGCCAATTAATCTCCGCCTTCAGATGCGTGAATACGCTGCCTAGGCCAATGGCGGCGCGGTCCATGAGCACGAATTCCCGGGGCGGTGTGACGCCGCCCGTCTTCCGCAGTTCCCGGTGCACCTTTGCGGCCACGCCGGCGCCATAGGCAACGCCGCCAGTTTCTTGGATCGGCATGACCCGGTCTTCCAGCAGGGGTTTGTAGAGGAACCGCGCCCACTGGTTGAGGATGTCGATCACATAGCGGTCTAGATCAACGAACCCCCAGGTCTCATAGGCATGCACCGCCAAATCCTCTTCCTCGTCCCGGATCGCCCTGTAGAGATCGATGACAGCCCGGACGAAGGCCGGACGGAACACACGGACACAGCCGATATCCAGTAGATTGACAGAATTGTCATCCCGCACCGTGTAGTGGCCAAGATGCGGGTCGCCATGGATCACACCGTATCCGTAAAGCGGCAGGTACCAGGCCCGGAACATATTGAGCGCCACCGCGTTACGGGTTTCCGCATCGGCCTCCACGGAATCCATCAAAGGTCGTCCGTCCAGCCACGTCATAGTCAACAGGCGATCCGTGGATAGATCGGCAACGTGTTCCGACACATGGACGTTCTCCTCATTGGCTAGGATGTGCCGATAGAGTGCCATATTGCGAGCCTCGCGGTTATAGTCCAATTCCTCGCGCAAGCGCTCGGAAAGCTCGGCGTGGATGTTCACCGGATCGATGGCGTTGTCGTAACGGAAATAAATGCCGAAGATCAGCTTCAACTGCTTAAGGTCCGCCTCGACCGCAGATTTCATATCCGGGTACTGGAGCTTGCAAGCGAGTGCTGTTCCGTCCTCCGCCCGAGCCCGGTGCACCTGGCCCAGGGAAGCCGCGGCGCTGGCCTCGCGTTCAAAGGTTTCGAACCGGGACTCCCAGCCCGAACCCAGTTCTGTACGCATACGCCGGCGTACAAAGCTCCAACCCATGCTTGGCGCGTTGGTCTGCAACTGCGCCAGTTCGGTCATATATTCCTCAGGCAGCATGTCGGGCACAGTCGACATGATCTGCGCTATCTTCATGAGGGGTCCCTTCAGCCCCCCCAACGCTTCCTGCAGTTCTGACGCATGCTGGCCTTTGTCGATCTCCATGCCAAACAACCGATTGCCGGCAACCTTGGCTGCCAAGCCGCCAGCCGCGCGCCCAACCCGTGCGTAGCGCTTCAGCCGGTCGCTGGCGGTGTCGGCATCGCGATAGTCGTTTTCGTCGGCGGGCGTCAAAGGGCAGCCTCCAATTCGTCGATGAACCCGGAAATAACGCCCAGGCCCTTCCTCCAGAAATCCGGGTCGGAGGCATCAAGGCCGAACGGCGCCAGTAGATCCTTGTGCCGTTTCGCACCGCCCTGCGCCAGCATGTCCAAGTACTTAGCCTGAAACCCAGGGTGCCCATCCTTCAACACGGCATAAAGTGCGTTCACCAGACAATCGCCGAAGGCATAGGCGTAAACATAGAAAGGCACGTGGATGAAGTGTGGAATGTAGGCCCACAGAACGCGGTAATCGTCGTCGAAGTTGAACGCCGGTCCCAGGCTGGCGCGCTGGGTTTCCATCCAAATTTCGCCAAGGCGTTCAGGCGCCAGCTCGCCGTCGCGGCGTTCCACGTGCACGCGCGTCTCGTATTCGTGAAAGGCTATTTGCCGGACCACCGTGTTCAGCATGTCCTCAACCTTGCCAGCCAGCAAAACCCGGCGCCGTGCCGGATCGGTCTCCGCGTCCAGCATGGAACGAAATGTCAGCATCTCACCAAAGACGGACGCCGTTTCGGCCAAGGTCAGTGGGGTTTGCGATAACAACAGGCCCTGCGGCGCGGCCAGCACCTGGTGCACGCCGTGCCCCAACTCGTGGGCCAGGGTCATCACATCACGCGACTTTCCGTGGAAATTGAGCAAGATATAAGGATGCGCCGAAGGCACGGTCGGATGGGCGAAGGCGCCGGAGTTCTTTCCTTCACGGGGCGGTGCGTCAATCCAGCCATAGTCGAAGAACCGTCGGGCGGTATCGGCCATGCCGGGATCAAAGGCGTGATAGGCATCCAGCACCGTAGTGCGGGCTTCGTCCCAGGTGAACCGGCGCTCGCAGTCTTCGGGTAACGGCGCATTACGGTCCCACCAATCCGGCTTGTCGACGCCCATCCATTTCGCCTTTAGGCCGTAATAGCGGTGCGCCAGATCGGCGTAGCTCTCGTGAACAGCATCGACAAGAGCTTCGACCACCTCCGTTTCCACGCGGTTGGCGAGATGACGCGGATGGGCCGGATTGTCGAAGTTCCGCCAGCGGTCTTCCACTTCCTTGTCCTTGGCGAGCGTGTTTGTGATCGTCGCGAACAGGCGTTCAGACCCACGCAAGCCATCTG
>CAZNWX010000338.1:0-3040 GCA_964576415.1 uncultured Magnetovibrio sp.
CAGACTTTGATCAATTTCGGTATCGCGAACAAAGTGATTGCGCTTGAGAACGGCACACAGGGCTGGGCGCTCGCGGATCGGGAATTGGAGTACGGGGCCAAGCGGTTTCCCCCTTCCGGCGTCAGGGCGCCGGCTGTGGAACAGGCCTGGGTCCGAGCGAAGTCCGTTGCGGATCGGTATGACCTGTCCTTTGTGGATCATGATACCCTCGCCGAATGGCAAGGGGACGTGACACGGACGCTCTATTTGTTGGATGTGCGCAGCCGTGATGAATATGTGGGTGGCCACCTGCGAGGTAGCCGGCATGCGCCGGGTGGGCAGTTGGTGCAGGCCACGGACCGCTGGGTAGGTGTGCGCGGCGCACGGATCGTGGTTTGCGACGACACGGAGGTGCGCGCCGTCTGCACTGCCCATTGGCTGAAGCAGATGGGGTGGGACGTCCATGTCTTGGCCGGCGGCATTGGTTCGGATGGCCTGGCGCGCAATGGCACGCGCGCACCGGCGCCTAAGTTACCGATCATTGAAGTGTGCGAGTTGATGACGATGACCGGTGAGGGCAAAGTTTGCATCCTTGATTTGCGCCCCAGTGCCGACTTCGAGGCGAGGCACATTCTAGGCGCCACCTGGGTCGTCCGTCCAAACCTTCAAGAGGCATCGATTGTCGCCGGCGTGCCAATCGTTATGGTCGCTGACGATCAAGGCGCTGCTGGTCTGTTGGCCCGCGATCTCTTCCGCATGGGGCATGACGATATTCATTTTTTAGCGGGTGGCATGAGCGCCTGGGAAGATGCGGGCGGCGCGGTCGCCGACGCAGCGGCCACATCGACACGGATTGATTTCATCGCCTTCACGGCGGAGCGCCACGGCGGCAACAAGGATCACATGCGTCAGTACCTGGAATGGGAGATAAACCTAGTCAATCAGCTGGACGAACAGGAGCGCGGCGTCTTCACGGTTCTGGCGCCGTGAGTTGATAGTGCCGGCCAACCGATCATCCTATCTCCGGCGAACCCTCGCTTGCGCGCGGCCATGCGGCTTCCTATGTTAGCTCTCGGGATGATCGCTGGGCACATTTGAAGGAACGACCTGCATGTCCGAGACCCATCACAGCAGAGTTCTCATCATCGGCTCCGGCAGCGCCGGGTATACGGCCGCCATTTACGCGGCGCGGGCGAATCTGAAACCGGTTCTGGTGCGTGGCCTGCAGCCTGGTGGTCAGCTGACGATCACGACAGATGTGGAGAACTACCCGGGTTTCGCCGACGTGGTGCAGGGGCCTTGGCTGATGGAGCAGATGGAAGCCCAAGCCCGCAGCGTCGGCACCGAAATGTTCGAAGATATCATTGTGTCGACAGATCTGAGCGCCAGGCCCTTCAAGGCGATGGGCGACTCCGGCAGCGTTTATACGGGTGAAACCATGATCATCTGCACGGGCGCTAGCGCGCGTTGGCTCGGCCTGGAGACGGAAGAGAAATTCATGGGCTTCGGTGTGTCCGCCTGTGCTACCTGCGATGGCTTCTTTTATCGCGAAAAGCCGGTGGCGGTCATCGGCGGCGGTAACACTGCGGTGGAAGAGGCCCTGTTTCTGACCAACTTTGCCTCGAAGGTCATCCTGGTGCATCGGCGCGATGAATTGCGAGCGGAGAAGATTCTACAGGAGCGGCTGCTCCGTAATGAGAAGATAGAGGTCCAGTGGAACAGTGTCCTTGATGAGATTTTGGGTGACTCGGACCCTTTGGGCGTCACCGGCGCGCGTATTCGTAATGTGCATTCCGGCGAAACCACGAACCTGGACGTGCATGGCGTGTTCATCGCCATCGGCCATGACCCGAACACGGACATCTTCAAGGGCCAACTGGACATGGACGACGAAAGTTACATTCATACTGCGCCTGACAGTACCGCGACCAACGTACCGGGCGTCTACGCGGCGGGCGATGTGCAGGATAAAATCTACCAGCAGGCGGTCACGGCTGCCGGCACAGGTTGCATGGCGGCTTTGGAGGCTGAAGGATTCCTGGCCGCTCAGGAATCGATCCATGAAGCCGCCGAGTAGGCCACGCGGTACGTAAAACTCCCTCCAACCAAGGTGTAGGGCCATGGATTGGGACAAACTAAGGATATTCCATGCTGTCGCCGAGGCGGGAAGCTTCACCCACGCCGGCGACACCCTAAACTTGAGCCAATCGGCGGTGAGCCGGCAGATCGCGACCCTGGAAGAAAGCCTCAACGTGGCCCTCTTTCATCGTCACGCCCGCGGCCTGAAAATGACGGAGCAGGGGGAACTGCTCTACCGAACGGCGCATGACGTGTTCGCGCAACTCGCCATGGCCGAAGCGCAAATGACGGAAAACCGAGAAAAGCCCCAGGGCGTATTGAAAATCAATACGACCATCGCGTTTGGTACGGTGTGGCTGACATCGCGAATCAACGCGTTCGTGGAACGGTATCCGGACATCGAAGTATCCCTAGTATTGGCGGACAATGAACTTGACTTGTCCATGCGGGAGGCCGATGCGGCAATCCGCATGACGACGCCGACGCAACCGGATTTGATCCGCCGCCAGTTGATGACCATGCGCTACCACGTCTATGCCGCGCCCGAGTATCTGAAGCGCTACGGCATGCCGACATCGGCGCGCGAGTTAGATGATCATCGCCTGATTGTCTATGGCGAGGATGCGCGCCCGCCGACGGAGAATTTGAACTGGCTGCTGACCGAGGGTGTGTTGAGGGACCGGAAACGTAAGCCGGTCCTGCAGGTGTCGAACATTTACGGCATTTTCCGCGCCGTGCAGAGTGGGCTGGGGATCGGCGCCCTGCCCGACTACATGAGCCAGGAGGCCGGTAATCTGGTTGAAATCCTCCCTGAATGCCGGGGGCCTTCCATTACGGCCTATTTTGTCTATCCGGAGGAGCTCAGGGATTCCATGCGAATCGCGGTGTTGCGGGATTTTCTGCTAAATCAGTTGAAAACCAACCCATTTTAATACTTTTAAGCCGCAGAGCGTAGAAAACGGCCACTAGCTATGCAGTTTCT
>CAZNWX010000339.1:0-229 GCA_964576415.1 uncultured Magnetovibrio sp.
GGTCAGGTCTTCAATTTGTAACCGCTATGCAGCATCCGGGTGCTCACCAGCCAGAGCACTACGTTGATTCCAATCATGACGGCTAGCCCAGCGGTGAGGTTGCCGTCCGCATGTCCAATTACACCGTAGCGAAATCCGTCGATCATGTAGAAGAAGGGATTGAAGTGTGCGATGGCCTGAAAGGTTTCCGGCAACCGTTGAATCGAATAGAAGGTGCCTGACAGGAATG
>CAZNWX010000339.1:239-3038 GCA_964576415.1 uncultured Magnetovibrio sp.
CGAACTTCTCCGCCCAAATGCCGCCGATCATCCCCAACTGCGAGAGCAGCACTGAAGCCAGCAAGGCGTGGAAGAGGATATACCCCGGCGCATACAAGCCGAGATCTACGAAAAAGGTCATGGCAACGCCCACGGCGAGACCGACGGCGATGCCCCGGCTGGCCCCGCCCATAACCAGGGCTAACCATAATTCATGGGCCGTGAACGGCGGCATCAGAATGTCGACGATATTGCCTTGGATCTTGGAGACCATGATCGACGACGACGTGTTGGCGAACGCATTCTGGGCAATCGCCATCATTATCAGGCCTGGCGCAAGGAACTGCACAAACGGCAGGCCGGCGACAACACGGTGCGCCCCGCCGAGCGCGAGGGAAAAGACCGCAAGGAATAACAGCGTCGTGACTACGGGCGCCATAATAGTTTGCGTATACACTTTTGAGAACCTGCGGATTTCGCGCATGTACAGCGTGCGCAAACCGATCCAGTTGGGCGCGGCGGGGTCGTGCATGATGTCCTTCATTCCATGGTCCTAGATACACCATGAGCACGATGAGAAAAGAAAAATTGGTGTCCGGCCAGCACCATGCGACACTCTGCGCATGACGGACGATGCCGACAAGCGCGGCGAGAACGCACCGAAGAAGGTCGGCCGGCGGGGGGTGCGGGAGGTAACGGAAAGGCGCCTCAACAATGTCGCGCTTCATTATCTCTCCCGGTACTCGGCGACTACGGACAGTTTGCGTAAAGTACTTATGCGGCGGGTCGTGGCCTCCGCGCGTGCCCATGGGACTGATCCGGAAGAGGGCACGGCCTGGATTGAGACGTTGATCACCAAGTTTCAGACCTTGGGCTATCTCAATGACCGTGCCTATGCGGAGAACCGCACACGATCCTTGTTGGCACGGGGCAGTTCATCGCTTGCTGTGGCGATGAAGCTTCGAGAGAAGGGGGTCGGCGCCGACAATGTCGCGGCCGCCTTGGAGGCGGCCCGGGAGGACGGGCTCGACCTTGATCTCGTCGCGGCTGCCGCGTTGGCACGTCGCCGCCGCCTGGGGCCTTACCGTCGTGACGACGAGCGAGAAGAGTGCCGCGATCGTGATCTGGCGGCCTTGGCGCGTGCCGGGTTCTCTTACGACATTGCCAAGCGCATCATCGAGGCTGAGACCGTGGACGTTTTAGAGGTGATGGTCGCAGGCGAACATGCGGATGATCGGTTGCGATATTCTGTGGATGGCATTCATGAATGACGGCTGAGATCTTCAATCGTGCGGCTTCGCTGTCGGCCAGAGCCCCTGTTTAGGTGCCTTCCGTTACATACCCTCAGATGCCGGCTAGGGTTATTTGCGCGAATTCAGGGAAGACCGGCTTTCGTATATTCTCTGCGCGCTCGTCCAGATCTCCGTCATCTTGTTTTGACGGCGTGGACTGGCGAGAGGTTGTCCAGGTTGACGGGGCGAAGATTGTTGCTGGCCGCGACGCCAGGGCGGCAGACCACAACGCAAATATGGTTTTGCGTGAGTAATAAGAGCGTAAAGGTTCGTGCTTGCAGTAAAGTTACAAGAGAAGATTGCCGTAGCGCTTAGGACTGCCTAAATTTCTGATAACAAAAATGGTGTGATGGCGTCATGCAGGATCTGAATAAATTCTGGCAACTGGTCATTGAGGTTTGGCACGACGGTTTCGTGGGCGTCGATATTGGGCGTTTGTTGACGGCGCTTGGCATTCTGCTCGTCTTCATGATGATGCGGGGGTTGTTTTCCCGCTACGTCATGGGGCGGCTGATGACCATGGCGCAACGGACCACCACCCAGTTTGATGACAAGATGGTCGAGGCCCTGGGGCCGCCGTTGCGGATGGTGTCCTTGGTCCTGGGCATTTTCTTCGCGACCCAGCATCTGCAGTTGCCGGGTATCTACGCGGAAATTGCCGAGAATGTGGTCCGCAGCCTGATCGCCGCCAATGTCTTCTGGGCTGTGCATCGGATCATCGGGCCGTGGAGTTTCCTGCTCGATCAGTTGGAACGGGTGTTTACACACGAACTGGTGGACTGGATGGTCAAGGCGATCCGCATTGCCATCCTATTCGTCGGAGCGGCAACGATCTTGCAGATCTGGGGAATTCAGGTGGGGCCGATCATTGCTGGCGCTGGCCTGTTTGGGGTTGCGGTGGCGCTGGGCGCGCAGGATCTCTTCAAGAACTTAATCGCTGGCATTTTGATCCTCGGTGAAAAGCGGTTTCGGAAAGGCGATTGGATTCTTGTCGAAGGCACAGTCGAAGGCACCGTGGAAAACATTGGTTTCCGTTCGACCATGATCCGGCGGTTCGATAAGGCGCCGGTCATGGTGCCAAACGCCAAACTTTCGGATACGGCTGTAGTGAACTTCTCCTCCATGTCGCATCGGCGAATTTTCTGGCGTATTGGTGTCGAATACCGAACCAGCATCGCGCAACTCCGCCAGATCCGCGATGGGATCGAGGCCTACATCCTTAACAGCGACGACTTTGCCGATCCGCCGGAGGTGCCGACCTTCGTTCGCATCGACCGTTTCAGCGACTCGTCTATAGACATTATGCTCTATTGCTTTACGCGGACGACCGAATGGGGGCGTTGGTTGGAAATCAAGGAACGACTGGCCTGCGCGATCATGGAGATCGTTGAGGACGCGGGCTCAGGCTTTGCGTTCCCCAGTCAATCCGTCTATGTGGAAACCCTGCCGGCGGACCATCCGGTTGACTTTCAACCGTCCAAGCAGGCCAACCCAGGCCCGGTCGAACCGATCGAGGAGGTGCGCCATG
>CAZNWX010000340.1:0-3033 GCA_964576415.1 uncultured Magnetovibrio sp.
CCTTCGCGGACAAGAATACGGGACTGATCACCGCAAACGGCGTCCTGGCTGCTATCATCCAGAACTTACGCACGCAGGAAGGCGTCTATCTCGAGATCGACATGTTTGAGGGGATCGTCGCCTACAACCTCGTCGAACATTTGTATGGCCGAATGTTCGTACCGGCGGAGGGAGACGCGGGCTACGCTCGAGTGGTCTCTGAACACCGCCGCCCGCACGCGACCCGCGACGGCCACCTCTGCATGCTGCCCTACACAGACCCACAATGGCAAAAGTTCTGGGCCATGGCCGGGCGGCCAGAGCTGGCCGACGATCCGCGTTTCGTCACTATGCAGGCTCGATCCAAGAATATCGACGCCCTCTACGGGACTGCCGCCGATTGCCTGAAGACGAGAGGCTCGGCGGAATGGCTGGCGCTCCTGGCAGAGGCGGAAATTCCCGCTGGGCCTGCGAACCGCCTGGATGACCTGTTCACGGACCCGCACCTCCAGGCCATCGGGTTTTTCCGTGAGCACAATCACCCAAGCGAGGGTGAGTTGATCGCGCCGGACACGCCTTATCGGCTGAACGGGCAGTCACTCCCCGTACGCCAGCCGGCACCGCGCCTCGGTGAGCATACCCGTGAGATACTAGCCGAAGCAGGATATGATGACGACGCGATCAACACGATGATGGAGCAAAAATCATGAAAGTGATGCAAATTCAGGACGAATGGGGCCCCGAGCATATCAAACTAGCCAAACGTCCTGACCCGGAGCCGAGCCCGGGCGAGATCATCATCGACATGAAGGCCACCGCCATAAACCCTCGCGACCTAATCCTGACACAGCGCGGCTACGGTCGTCATTCTGGTGAGTTGCCGCTGATCCCGCTGGCCGACGGCGCTGGATATGTTTCCGCCGTGGGCGAAGGCGCCACCAAGTTCCAGGTCGGCGAAATGGTCTGTCCAATCTACAACCGGAACTGGTTGACAGGGACCTCGGACGCGGCGCACGCCGGCGGCTCCCACGGCGGCCCTATCGACGGCACGCAGTGCGAAAAGATGCAGATCCCGGAAAGCGCCGTCGTTCGCGCTCCGTCCTACATGACGCCGAAGCAGGCGGCAACTTTGACCGTTGCCGCGCTGACGTCATGGAACGCCGTGGTCGAACAGGGCCAGGCGAAGGCCGGGAACGTGATCCTTTTGCAGGGTACCGGCGGCGTGTCCTTGTTCGCGCTCCAGTTCGCAAAGATGGTGGGCGCCGAGGTGATCCTGACGTCGTCCAGCGACGAAAAACTCGCCCGTGCGAGAGAACTTGGCGCCGACCACCTGATCAATTACCGCCACAACCCTGACTGGCACCGCACCGCCATCGAGATCACGAGCGGGCGCGGCGTCGACCAAATTGTCGAGATCGGCGGCACGGGAACGCTCGACCGCTCCATAAAAGCAGTCCGCCCGTCGGGAACCTTGAGCCTCATCGGCGTCTTAGCGGGCGTCGCCGGCGAAGTTAATCTGGGGCGCGTCGTCACGCAGAACATCCGCTTGCAGGGCGTCACCGTTGGCAGCCGTGAGATGTTCGAGAACATGGTTCGAGCGCTGGAGATCAACCCCATCAACCCGGTCATTGATAACACCGCGACCTTCGCCTTTGAGGACGTGGGCCAAGCGCTTGCTGCGTTGCCGGACAACAAGCATTTTGGCAAAGTCGTCTGTGAATTCTGAGCACAGGATTAGTCCTCGCGCCCGCTTCTTTTTCGCACGATCACAATTCGCTAAACTGCCTGCTTATCGAACACCAGATAGACAGGATTTCCCGGTTCATCGAACCCCTCACGGACGCACAGATCGACATCATTCGAGGTTATACGGAAAGCGGTTCCAGCACCGCTATGCGCTGGTTCAAGAACCGCGAATGCCGGCAAAATGCCATGGTGGCCTTCCTCCGCACCCAACCAGAAAAGACAGAGATCACCGCATTCGTGTCACGGATCATTCTCCGGGCCCAAGAAGTGGTAGACCCTGACCCGCGCGCGATTTTGGCTGCGCGGTGGGCGCAGCGCGAAACCATGTACCATGACATACTCACCGCGCTCAGCGATGAGCAGCGCACGGAACTGATTACGACCCTGCGCGGCTATGCCGCCGAAATGGTCGAACTCGCGGGGACCTGATCGCCCGCACTCCTACGCCTCTCTCAATGTCAAGGTGGTGCGGTTCCGGTGCCAGGCCGGAAAAATCTGATGTCGATGAGGGCTGCCGATCTTTGGCTATTGCCGGATGCCGGGCCATCGGGTCAAATTCGCACTTCGGTGCCGCTCGGTGACGGGCAATCGCAAGACGGACAAGGAGCACATGGCCCATGACGGCCGATGTCACGACAGACGTTCTGGTGGTCGGATCCGGCGCGGCAGGCATGTATGCCGCCGTGTCAGCCGCGCGTAACGGTGCCGACACGGTCCTGGTGGACAAAAGCCTAATCGGCCGGGGCGGCGCAACTATCATGGCGCAGATGACCGTGGCCGCCGCCGTCGGAGAGCAAGAACCCGATCACTGGACTCATCACCTGCAGGACACCTTAGAATCGGGCCGCGGTCTGTGTAACGAGGAATTAGCAGCCATCCTATGTAAAGAGGCGCCCCTCCGGATCCGCGAACTTGACGAATGGAAAATTGGCTGGGCCCGCGAAGACGGCCACATGAAACAGGTAATGGCGCCCGGCCATGGCCGCGAGCGCTGCGTCTATGTGGACTTTCTAAATACGGGTCCGGCCGTTGCCCGAACGCTACGTACGCAGGTTGGCCGGGCCGGCAATCTGCGGCGGGCCGGTGAACTCACGATCACCAGTATCGTCGTGAACGGCGGCCAGGTAGCCGGCGCCGTCGGCTTGAACATGGAAACGGGCGCCCCCGTGACCATTCAGGCCAAGGCCGTGGTCCTTGCGGCGGGCGGATTGACCCGGCTCTATCAGCGGAATAGCGCCTCGGTCAACATGGGGGGCGACGCCTACGCCCTGGCATTACGGGCGGGCGCTGAACTCATCGACATGGAGT
>CAZNWX010000341.1:0-3031 GCA_964576415.1 uncultured Magnetovibrio sp.
ATATTGATTTATTTAGAGAGGAATTTGGAGA
Source organism: uncultured Magnetovibrio sp. (assembly GCA_964576415.1). GTDB lineage: Bacteria > Pseudomonadota > Alphaproteobacteria > Rhodospirillales > Casp-alpha2 > UBA3470. The sequence goes on from CAZNWX010000341.1 coordinate 32, forward strand.
AGCGCTGGTCCTTGGGCACCTTGTTCAATGGCGCGCCGGAGCTTGCTAACTTCAGCGGCGACCAGGCCACCTTCGATCGCCACGCCAGCCGCGCCGGTGCCGATTGGAGCTTGTTGAACCGGCTGCGCGACGTCTGGAAAGGTCACTTCGTGGTGAAAGGGGTCCTCGATGTGGAGGACGCGGCTCGCCTGCAAGCCGCCGGCGTGGACGGCATCATCGTCTCCAGTCACGGCGGACGCCAATTGGACAGTGTGCCGCCGCCAATCCTGGCATTACGGGCCATTCGCGTTGCTTTGGGCGACAAGTACCCCTTGTTTTACGATTCGGGCATTCGCAGTGGTGAGGACATCGTCAAGGCCTACGCCATGGGTGCCGACTACGTTTTCGTCGGCCGCGCCTTGCTATTTGCCATGGCGGCGGGCGGCGAGGCAGGTTTGGTGCGTATGGTCGAACTCATGGCGAAACAGGTGTCGATCACGCTGGCGCAGATGGGCCTTTCGCGCATGTCCGATATTCCGGCACTGAAATAGCGTATCAGTCCGGCGGTGTGAGCGGATAATCCCGCCCCGCATAATCGAACCCAGGAATTTCGCTTTTTTCCAAGCTCGGGTTCCAAGCGGCGGCGAAATAGGCGCGGATTTCGGTGATCAGGCCCGAATCGCGGTCGAATACGTACCATTCGTCGCCTCTGAGGTAAGACCCGTCCTTGGTCCGCCAGTGCGTCCACTCGGCCACTGCCTCGTCCGTCTCCGGTTGACTCAAGACCCGGTCCAAGGTCCATCTAGACCCCAAGTTTTCTGCGCACCAGACCCATTTGGCGGCGATCACGTCCGCCCCCTGCCACGGCGCGGAATTGGTGCCAGGAGGGAAGTAGTGCACGGCGTCGGCAGTGAAACAGGCCATCATTTTTACCTTGTCGGTGTCGTTGCAGCCGGCATAGTAGCGTTCGATGGTCTGGCGCATGTGATCACGGGTCAGTTCGGCGGACATTTCAAGCTCCGGAATTTGTGAAATAAGGGTCTTAACCGCTTGACGATCTCTCTTCGTTACCCTACAACTCCCGCCGCCTTCAACAATTTTGGACTTTTCGATTAAGGACCAGATTATGTCCCGACGTTGCGCATTGACCGGCAAGGGCGTTCAAACCGGTAACAACGTGAGCCACGCCCACAACAAAACCCGCCGTCGCTATCTGCCGAACCTGCAAAAGGCGTCGCTGATGAGCGACGCGCTCGGCAAGCCCGTATGCCTGCGCGTTTCCGCCGCGGCCATCCGCACGGTGGAACACAAGGGCGGCCTGGATGCGTTCCTTCTGGATGCCTGCGACGGCGACCTGAATATAGAAATGCGCCGCCTCAAGAAGCAGATTAAGAACGCGCAAGCCGCCGCGTAAACCGCGCCGGAATAATCGAATCGAAAGGCCTGCGACGCGGGCCTTTTTTGTGTCCGATGCTTACCTCGTGAGTTCGAACATCATCAGTAGCGTGCGCTGCATCGGATTGAAATTGTCGTCGGAGACGATGTAAATCAGCGTTTCGCCGCGTGGTCCCTGGCGCACAGCGATTCCCTCGAAATTATCGACGGCGACCGGGTCGCGGAATTCCGCCACCGTGTCCGGGTTCAGGTCTGCACCGGGCACGATGTCGGCCCGGTGTATGCGGCGAATCCGTCCCGCAACTCCATCGCGAAGGGTGAACCGGCGCTCCACAACCAGGACATCTCCTTTGGCCAATGTCGCCGCGCCGGTTGGGCGGAAACCGCCCTCCAGCGCATAGGTCATGGTCGACCAATTCTTCAGGCCGCTGGTCCACGCGAGCGTCGTCGGCAGATCGGCCGGACCCTCGGCGATGGCCAACAGGCGCCCGTCATGGAGAAGGGCCAGGCCCTCAATACCGCTGTTCGCGGGGAAATGGGACAATTCCGCCGGATGACGCAGCGGTTCCGGTTCGATCCGGCCCGGCAGATAGCGCCAGATGCGATGACGGCGTTCGAAGGCGACGATGATCTCGCCATCGACGCCGGGGCTCATGGATTCGATATCCGATTCGGACTTTGCCATCAATGGCGCCCCGTCAATGTTAGCCATGGTATCCAAAGTCGTCTGCCGCAGTCCCGTCAGGTTACCGGCCTTGTCGTAGACCAATCGGGATGCGAAGCGCCGTCCTCGGTCCGTGAGCGCGACCATGCGATCTCCGTCGGCACTAACGCCCAGGGCGGATAATCCGCCAAATTCGGTGACCGATGATGAAACCACAAGACCGCCCCGGTAAGTAAGACTGCCGACGGAGCGTTGTTCCGGGCGCGCCGCGTTCAAGGCTAATGGTTGGGCGTCGACGGAGATTGGCCCGGCCAGTGACGTAGAGGCGCCGAACCCGAGAGCCAGAAGCATTCCCCCTAGGAGGACGGTAATTGCCGTTAGACGGATGGGATGTGTCAAGCTAACGTTCCTCGGCTCGTTGTCGGCCTTCGGCCTTTTGGGCGGGGCTGAGCTGTTTTTCAAGTTTCACCAGGCTTTTGCCAGCCTTGTTGAACCCCTTCGCCACGGCGGCGCTTAGCCACGCGTAGGCCTCCACCGGGTCTTTGCGCATCCCGTGCCCGGTGGCGTTGAGAACGCCCATGATGAACTGCGCTGGTGGATGGCCAAGGCGGGCTGACTTAGCCACCCACTGCGAGCCCATACGAATATCAAGCTTCACGCCCACGCCCTTCAAGTAGCGCTGCCCGATGATCAGCATTTTTTTGGCTGATTTGGTGCGTTCGGCCTCGGCCTTGAAGGTGGCAAAGTCGGTGGCCCGTTGGGATTTGGCGGCGGCTACAGCTTTGGCCGATACGCCGGTGCGCCGTAGGTGCCGGCGGTAATCATCAAAATGCTGAAGCAGGGTGGGTACATTTGGCCGGCCATATCCCCAGGCCTTGTCCACGTTTAGGCCGCGCGCCGTCATGTAGCGGCCAAAGTCGGCGCACCAGTTGCCGCGTACGTGCTTGCGAAAGCGAATGTTG
>CAZNWX010000342.1:0-323 GCA_964576415.1 uncultured Magnetovibrio sp.
GATCCTGGCCGAAGGGATAAAGTTATATTCCAATCCCCTACCCCACGTCTTGATCCTGACGGCGATTGTCGTAGGTGTCGCGACGACAGCGCTGGGCCTGGCGTTGGTGGTTCGCATCCACAATGCCTACGGCACTATCGAGGATGAGGAGATCGATAAACTGGAGGATCAGACTTGATCGCCCAGCATCTTCCCATCCTGCAGATTGTTCTGCCGCTCATGGCTGCGCCCGTGTGCATGGTCATCCGCCATCCACAAGTTGTATGGATATGGGCAACTTTAATCGCCTTTCTATGCTTGCCCATTTCCATCGCGCTACTGTT
>CAZNWX010000342.1:333-3025 GCA_964576415.1 uncultured Magnetovibrio sp.
ACGAATTGGGCGGTTGGGCGGCGCCTTGGGGGATCGAATACCGGATCGACAAGCTGAATGCTTTTGTGCTGGTGATTGTCACGGCCATCGGCGCGGTGGTGATGCCGTATGCCAGGCGCACGGTGAATACGGAAATCCCGGTTAGCCGGGTTTATCTGTTTTACACGATGCTTCTGTTGTGTGAAGCAGGACTCTTAGGGATTACCATTACCGGCGATGCCTTCAATCTTTTCGTCTTCTTGGAAGTGTCTTCGCTGTCATCTTACGTCCTGATCAGCTTCGGCAAGGACCGGCGAGCGCTGACGGCGGCCTATCGTTACCTTATCATGGGAACTATTGGGGCGACCTTCTACATCGTTGGCGTTGGCTTGATGTACAACGCCACGGGCAGCCTCAACATCTATGACCTGTCAAAGTTGATCCCGGAATTGGGGGGAAGCCGAACCATACAGGCAGCGTTGGCGTTCCTAACCGTCGGGTTGGGGTTGAAGCTCGCGCTCTTCCCCATGCATATGTGGCTGCCGAATGCCTACACCTACGCGCCATCTGCGGTTACGGTGTTCCTAGCGGCGACTGCAACTAAGGTCGCCGTATACGCGTTGATCCGCGTTACCTACACTATTTTTGGCACCGTCGATATTCTGGAAATCGTGCCAGTTCAGGACATGTTCATGTTGATGGCGGTCATTGCAATGTTCGTGGGCTCCTTGGTCGCCATTTATCAGGTCAATGTGAAGCGAATGCTGGCCTATTCCTCCGTTGCACAGATAGGGTATATGGTGCTGGGGCTTAGCTTTGACACCGTCACAGGCGTGGCTGCGGGGATCGTCCACTTATTCAACCACGCAGTCATGAAGGGTGGCTTGTTCATGACTTTGGGCGCTGTGGCCTATCGGGTCGGCGGGGTGCGGTTGGAGCATATGGCGGGCCTCGGCAAGACGATGCCTTGGACCATGGCGTCGTTCGTTGCCGGCGGGCTAGGCCTGATTGGCGTTCCCTTGACCGTCGGATTCGTTTCTAAATGGTACCTGGTCCAGGCTGCTCTGGAGAAGGGGTGGTGGATGATTGCGGTCCTGATCGTCATCTGCTCCCTTTTGGCGGTTGTTTATGTTTGGCGCGTGGTCGAAGTGATCTATTTCCGTCCGGTTAGCGAGATCGCACAGGAAGCTAAGGAAGCGCCGCTTTCGATGTTAATCCCCACCTGGGTTTTGATTAGCGCATCCATCTACTTCGGCATTGACGCCACGACGACCCTCGATGTTGCCTTTGCCGCGGCCAGGACACTCCTGGGAGACGGCGGATGAGTCCAACAACCGCAATTCTTGCTGCCGTAATGGCACCGCTGATCGGGGCCGTCTTCATTGTCCTCAACGGGCGATCTGCGAACGTCCGCGATGCTGTGACCCTTATCACGGCAATCGTCACCTTTGGTATTGTCGCCTCCTTATTCGATGATGTGGCATCAGGCGTGCGGCCCACCGTGACCGTGTTGGAAATGCTGCCTGGTTTGGGCATCACCTTCACGATAGAACCGCTCGGCATGTTATTTGCCGGCATCGCCAGCGGGCTGTGGATCGTCACGTCGGTTTACGCCGTGGGCTACATGCGCGGCCACCACGAGATCAATCAGGCACGCTTTTATACCTGTTTCGCCATCGCCATCTCTAGTGCCATTGGCATCGCCTTCGCTGGTAACATGCTGACCTTGTTCGTGTTCTACGAGGTTTTGACCCTTTCTACCTTTCCGCTGGTCACCCATTCCGGAACGAACGAGGCGAAGCGCGCCGGTCGTGTCTATTTGGGGATTCTCATCGGGACGTCCATTGGTCTGCAGTTGGTCGCCATAATCTGGACCTGGAATGTGGCGGGTACTCTTGATTTCCGTGATGGCGGGATTCTTCCGGGTAGCATCTCGGCCGGGCTTACAGCAGTGTTGATCGGGCTTTATGTCTACGGTATCGGCAAAGCCGCGCTGATGCCCTTCCATCGGTGGCTGCCGGCTGCCATGGTTGCACCAACGCCGGTCAGCGCGTTGTTGCATGCGGTCGCAGTTGTGAAGGCTGGAGTGTTTGCTGTTCTCAAAGTGACCATCTACATCTTTGGTTTCGATATACTGAGCCGCACAGGTGCGAGCGAATGGCTGGCCTTCATCGCCGCGGCGACGATCTTGCTTGCCTCCCTTGTCGCCATGACCAAGGATAACCTTAAGGCGCGGCTAGCCTATTCCACCGTGTCCCAGCTTTCTTACATCGTGTTGGGCGCCATGCTCGCGTCGGGCGTCGGGGCGGTCGGTGGAGCCATGCACATTGCCATGCATGCGTTTGGCAAGATCACCTTGTTCTTTTGCGCTGGCGCCATCATAGTCGCCAGCCACAAGACTGAAATCAGTCAGATGAGGGGGTTGGGCCGGAAGATGCCCATCACCTTCGCCTGTTTCTTTATCGGCGCCCTATCGATCATCGGGGTGCCGCCACTGGGCGGCGTGTGGAGCAAATGGTATCTGTCGCTCGGGGCGGCGGAGACCGGGCAACTCGTGTTCATCGCGGTGTTCATGATCTCGTCGTTGTTGAACATCGCCTACCTTGTGCCGATCGTAGTTAATGGCTTCTTCTTCGCACCGCCGGAGGGATCTCATGACGATCATAACCACGATGATCTCAGTCATGCCGCCGGTTGCCCCGGCGACGTGGGC
>CAZNWX010000343.1:0-2993 GCA_964576415.1 uncultured Magnetovibrio sp.
GCGCAGGTCGATGATGTCGAGCGTCGGGTTCGAGGGTGTCTCTAGAAACACGGCTTTAGTCGGTGTTGCCAAGGTAGCTTCCCACTGCACGAGGTCCGTGCCGTCGACGAACTGCACATTGATGCCGAAGTTCGGCAGCATATTTTGGATAATGTAATGGCAGGATCCGAACAGGGCACGGGATGCCACCACCTGCTCGCCTGCCTTCAATTGCGACAGGAGCGATGCGAATACGGCCGCCATGCCGCTAGATGTGCCGACGCAATACTCGGCGCCCTCCAGCAGGGCCAGACGTTCTTCGAACATGGTGACCGTCGGGTTCGCGTAGCGCGAATAGATGTATCGTGCGCTTTCACCTTTGAAGGCGGCTTCGGCGCTTTCGGCACTGTCATAGACGTACCCAGACGTCATGAAGATGCCTTCACTGGTTTCGTCGAATCCCGAACGTTGCGTGCCCCCGCGCACGAGGCGCGTGGCGGCGCGCCACCTCTTGTATTCAGATTCGGATACCTTGCTCATCGGGTCCTCCTTAGACGTCAAGGGGCCCCGGCCCGAATACAATCCCTGAAAACAAAGAACCCCAACCGCAGGGGGCCAGGGTTTCACGAACCGAGACCTTTTAGCGAGTTTGTTTAACGTGGCCGCAAGCCGGTCGGACAAATCACCACACGACGGCTTAAACTTACGCCTTCCATGGCGAGGGTCAAGGCAAAAGCCAGGTTGGTGGTTTTCAGGTGTCGGACTTGGTCAATCGGCGCCTGCACGGACCCACAGGGACGCGCGTGCAGTTCCGCCACCAGGGCGTTACGCAAGGTGTGTTCAGTGAACATGGAAGTCTCGTCTTTCCCGCCGCGCATGCCTATGTTACAGGTCGATTGATATCCCACCAACCGGCTGGGACGCCGCGTTTATAGGATTTTTAGGACCCCACCAATGAGTGACTTCGCAACCACCGATGATCTGTTCTTCAATCGCGCCGGTTTGGATCAGACCCGTGTCGAGGGGCTCGTCGACGAGGCGCTTGGCGGTGCCGACGATGGCGAGTTGTTTCTCGAATATCGACAATCGGAAAGCGTCGTGTTGGATGACGGCAAGGTGAAGAGTGCCGCCTTCGACACCATGCAGGGGTTCGGCCTGCGCGCCGTCGCTGGCGAAGCAACCGGATACGCCCATGCTTCGGAATTAAGTGAGGCCACTTTGAAGCGGTCCGTCGACACGGTCCGCGCCGTGACCCGGGGCCATGACGGTGAAATCACGGCTGCGCCCACCGGCACGAACGCCGGCATTTATGCTGACGATAATCCGCTTAGCGCCGTTCCCTTTGACAGCAAGTTGGAATTGCTGTCGGAAATGGATGCCTACGCGCGCCAGAAGGACGAGCGCGTCAAACAGGTTAACGCCACCTTGTCTGGGGAGTGGCAGGCCGTACAGATTGTGCGCGCTGGCGGCCATCGAGCCGCCGACATCCGCCCATTGGTGCGTCTGGGGATATCGGTCGTGGTGGAAAAGGACGGTCGGATGGAATCGGGGTCCTACGGCACTGGTGGTCGCACCCTCTACGACCTCTATATGGATCCCGCCACCTGGAAGGCTGGCGTCAATGAAGCGATTCGTCAGGCCTTGGTCAATTTGGAATCGACCCCCGCGCCCGCTGGTGAGGTGCCCGTGGTTCTCGGGGCCGGTTGGCCCGGCATTCTTCTACATGAAGCAGTTGGTCACGGACTTGAAGGTGATTTCAATCGCAAACAGACATCCGCCTTCTCCGGCCTATTGGGTGAGCGGGTTGCCGCGCGTGGCATTACGGTTGTCGACGATGGCACCATCAAGGACCGGCGTGGTTCGCTGACCATCGACGATGAGGGTACGCCGACGGAGAGCACGGTGCTGATCGAAGACGGCATCCTTGCCGGGTACATGCAGGATCGCATGAACGCCCGGCTTATGGGTGTTTCTGCGACGGGGAACGGGCGCCGACAAAGCTACGCCCATCAGCCGATCCCCCGGATGACCAATACCTACATGCTTGGCGGTGAACAGGACCCTGATGAGATCATCGCGTCAGTGGATAATGGTGTGTACGCGACGTCCTTTGGCGGCGGTCAGGTTGACATCACGTCGGGGAAGTTCGTCTTCCAATGCACGGAAGCCTACCGGATCGAGAACGGAAAGATCGGAGCGCCGCTGAAAGGCGCCACCTTGATTGGCAATGGCCCGGATGTGCTGACCAAGGTATCAATGATCGGCAACGACATGAAGTTGGACCCGGGTATCGGCACCTGCGGCAAAGACGGCCAGGGCGTTCCCGTGGGCGTCGGCCAGCCGACCTTAAAAATTGATCAGTTGACGGTGGGCGGCACCGCCGTCTGATCAGGGTTCGAGGTTATACAGAGCCCGTTCCGCCGCCTGCGCGGCTTTGTCGTGTGTATGGCATTGATATTGGCCAGGGTGAGTGACCTCTTGCGTTTCGATGCCTTGCGCATCCGCTCTATATTGGAGGTGACGGCCATTTGCGCCAGTCATTCAACCTGCGCGCGCGCCGAAGCATAATTCGCCACCACTGCGGCCGCGTCAATCGAAGCTGTTCGTTTTGTCGGCACAGGTGGTGGCGTTGACAGTCCCCAGGGGCGCCGGTAAACCGACCCCATGACCGATAAATTGACCATCGCCCTTGCGCAGATCAACCCGACCGTTGGCGATCTTTCCGGAAACGTCGAGCGTATCCGAGCAGCTGCAAAGGAAGCCGCCAAGGGGGAGGCGGACCTTGTCGTGTATGGCGAACTTGTCGTAAGTGGCTATCCACCGGAGGACCTCGTGCTGAAACCGGCCTTTCAGGATGCCGTGGCGCAGGCCGTGAACGACTTGGTCGCGGATACCGTCGATGGTGGGCCGGGGTTGTTAATCGGTGCGCCGTGGCGGGTCGATGATGTGATCTACAACGCTGCCCTGATGCTGGATGGCGGCGAGGTTACGGCTGTGCGGCTGAAACACGAGCT
>CAZNWX010000344.1:0-2968 GCA_964576415.1 uncultured Magnetovibrio sp.
GACTTGGCTGGGGTGGGACGGATATCGATGACCCCCGCGTCATTCTCGACAAGTGGAACCCAAAAAAAGGCGCGCGGCCGGGTTTGACCATGCTAATGGTGTCGACCACCGGCGAGCAATCTGGCTACTACGTTCTCAACGATGATCTGGTGGCTCAGCCAATGCCCCTGCCCGAGCAATTGGAATCCACGGTTGAACTAATCGCCGAGAATTGCGAGCCGGCACGCTGCACAGTGTTGTTCATGGGCGGCGCGGGCGGATCACTGCGCGCCGGTGTCACGAAAAATCCAGTAAAACTGACCCGCTCCGTTCAAGCCTTCAAGACGCAAGTAACCGTTGGTGGCGCCCCCACCTACGTCTGGCCCGGCGGCGGTATCACAATCATGGTGGACGTCACGAAGACGCCGGATAACTCGTTCGGTTACGTGCCCACCCCAGCGATCGTCGCGCCCCTGGAATTCACCGTCGCGCGCGAGGACTACCGTTTGCTCGGCGGCCACGATGGTGTGGTCCGGTCCGTCACCGACATCTTGGAAAATGGCGGTGAGTATGGGGACGGGTCCCGGGCGGTAGCACCGCCGGCGGGAAGCGGATTTGCGGTTGCCGCGGACGCCTAGTGTGCACGCACCACAATCATCCCTATTACCCGATGGCCGACGGCTGCACCTGCATCATGGCCCCATTGACCTGATCATTGAGGTCTGGGGTCAGAACCGCGCCGACGCCTACGCGGCGGCAACTGGACGCTTTCAAACGATCCTGCAGGAGTTGGTGGACGAGCTTCCTACGCTGCGGACAAAAGCAAACGCAACCACGGCGTTCGAAAGCCCCACCGCCAGACGAATGCAGTACGCCGTCGCACCCTACGCCGCGAACATATTCGTAACCCCCATGGCCGCCGTTGCGGGCGCTGTCGCCGATGAGATTTTGGCCGCCATGGCCGACGCAACCTCCTTCGACAAAGGCTACGTGAACAACGGCGGAGACACCGCCTTCCATCTGGAGGGAGATGCACATATTGACGCGCTCATCGCTGCGCCCCTCCCTGGCCATATCCGGGTCGCTGCGGACGATCCCTGCCGGGGTGTCGCCACATCGGGCTGGCAAGGACGTTCGCACTCACTGGGAATCGCTGATTCGGTCAGCGTCGTCGCATCAAATGCGGCCGCCGCGGACGTGGCAGCGACCTTGATCGCCAACGCCGTTGACCTGCCCGGGCATCCTGCGATAACGCGCACGCCGGCGTCCGACCTATCACCAGATAACGACCTGAGTGATCGTCCCGTGACCACCGATGTCGGCCACTTACCCGAAACGGATGTGGATGCGGCCCTGGATGCCGGTATGGAATTTGCGCAAGGCGCCTTAAATGCAGACCGGATCGCCGGTGCGCTTCTCACCTTACAATCTCACTCCCGTCACGTCGGCGTGGCGGATCAGATCGCTTTTCCGGAAAGGAATTTTCTCAATGCCTGACTTTACCCTCCGAAAGACCATGACCTTCGTGGAGGACATTCATCACGAGAACGGCCCGACCCCGGCCGAACCTCGCCGCCGCGCGGCGGTCGTTGCCATCGTCCAGAACCCGTTCGCGGGCGTCTATGCCGAAGACCTACAAAGCGCCATGGACGACCTTAAGCCGTTAGGCCTAACCATGACGGATATGCTTATCGACACCATGGGCGGTTCGGGCGGTATCGACGGCTACGGCAAGGCCGCCATGACTGGCGAAGGCGGAGAATTAGAACATACGGCGCTTTGGCACGTTCCCGGCGGATACGCCATGCGTGAGCGCCTCGGCGAGGCCAAGGCCATAGTCCCCTCCGCCATGAAAGTTGGCGGCCCGGGGACCCGTGTTGACGTTCCTCTGGGGCATATCAATGCCGCCTATGTACGCAGTCACTTTGACGCCATGGAAGTTGGCATTCCCGATGCACCGAGGGCCGGAGAACTGCTGTTCGCGCTGGCCATGAGCCGCGGGCCCCGCATCCATCATCGCATGGGTGGGTTAGCCAGCGCGGACGTGAAAGGTGAAGACGGACTTCGCTAACGTCCTCGGATCAAATTTTCGAGACCTGCGGCCACGGAAATCAACGCCCGGTCGGCATCCGTATGCCCCATAAGCATGAAACCGACAGGCGCCGCGTCGCGGGCGTGACAGGGGATCGAAATGGACGGCCGATCCAGGAAATTGCCAACGGCCGTGTTGCGAAGGGTCATCTGATTGGTTGCGTTCGAAACATCCGGGTCTGCCAGGTCCGCGAGGGCTGGCGGCGTGATCGCGACGGTCGGCAAAGCGAGAGCGTCAAATCCTTGGACCCGGTTTGCAACAGCCACCCGCACCTGGGCGCGCGTTTCGATCACTTCAATAAAATCGGCAGCCGATTGGGCTTTGCCAGCATCAAATCGGCTGAAGACCCACGGGTCATATAGATTGGCGCGCGTTTCCGCATAGGGTCTGTGGAAGGCGTAAGCCTCAGCGCCTACAATACCGCCCATGCGGTTGATATGCGGCAGATCTTCGAGCTCGGGAATGGTCAGATGATCGACGCCAACGCCGGCGGCACTCAACCGTGACAACGCCGCATCTATCGCCACGCCAACCGCCGTTTCCATCCCGTTGGTGACATAGTTGTCGATAACGCCGATCCGAATGGTGTCGTTGGCACGTTTCGTCACATTCTCCCCGCCATTTCCGACCAGCACTGAGTCCAATAGCGCGCAGCACGAAACGGAATTGGCCAAAGGACCGATTGAATCCATGGTCTTCGACAGGGGTACAGCACCCTCTTTGGGAACGCGCGTCGACGTTGGCTTGAAACCAACAATGCCGCAGAAGGCCGCTGGGATGCGGCACGATCCCCCCGTATCTGTTCCGATGGTTGCGATCGCCATGCCGTCAGCCACCGAAACCGCTCCGCCGGACGACGATCCTCCCGGAATTCGACCCGTTGCCCGGTCATAAGGG
>CAZNWX010000345.1:0-240 GCA_964576415.1 uncultured Magnetovibrio sp.
CGGGAACATCCGTGAATTCGCGCAAGTAGTCCCAGTCGGCAAAACCTTCCTTAAACAGGACATGCATGACCGCGCAGGCCAACGCCCCGTCGGTACCGGGACGCACGGCGATGAACATATCGGCCATCTCCGCCGTCGGCGTACGGTAGGCGTCCCCGACGACCAGTTTCGCGCCACGCTGTTTTCGGGCACGCGAAATGTGGGTCATGACATTGACCTGGGTTGACACGGGGTTGCCGC
>CAZNWX010000345.1:250-2961 GCA_964576415.1 uncultured Magnetovibrio sp.
AGATCCGATTCGGCGATCTCGCGTGGGTCCGAGCCCCAGATAGCCCCGCATCCGGCGCGCCATCCGTTGCGAGCCAGGGGTACGCAGATTGTCGAATCCTGGCGCGAAAACTTCATGGCATGGCGCAGGCGTTCGATGCTGGATCGCTGTAGCAATCCCATGGTACCAGCAAAATCGTAGGGCCAGACCGTCTCCGGCCCATAGCGCTTGGCCGCCTGTTTGAAGTTGTCGACCACCTCATCCAGGGCCTCGTCCCAGGAAATCCGGGAAAACTTCCCCTCCCCCTTGGCACCAGTTCGTTTCAGGGGGAAGCCCAGACGGTCGGGGTGATGAACCCGTTCCTTGTAGTTGGAGACCTTCGCGCAGATCACGCCGCAGGTGTAATCATTGTCCCGCGCGCCGCGCACCTTGCCGATGGTATGATCATCCAAGCGCTGCACTTCAAGGGCGCAGGTGCTGGGACAGTCATGGGGGCATGCGGTCGAAAGAAAAGGCGCGTTCATTATAGTAGATCCCAAAATTAATCCCTGAATCTAGCCGCCGACGTCAATCCCGACAAGTTTTCGTCTCGCGCGGTTGCCGAAGCGGCAACCATCTGAAATCATCTTCGCATGACTATCCAGCGCCTCGCCGTTTCCTGGCAATTGTCGGACACCCATGGCTGGGGCATTTTTGGTCTCAACCTGGTCCAGAATCTAATGCGCAATGGTCCCATTAGGCCATTGATCCTGAGCGAACCCAACCTCCTGGAGGTGCCACCGGACCACATTGATGAACTGCGCCCGTTGATCGCCGAGATGCGGCAGATCATGAAAGCCATCGAAACCCAGGATCAACCAGTCCACAGCGCCCAAATCGCGGTCCTGCATGCGCTCGGGGTCGGCTTCCAACACGTAGAAGTTTCCGACCTAGTCCGCGGCGGGCGTAACATTGGGTTCACCTTCTTCGAACGCGGCAATTTCACCGCCGAAGCCCTGGACCGTGCCAACGCCTATGACCGTATCCTGGCCGGATCGACGTGGAACCGGGACTACGGACGGGCCGCCGGGATCCGCGACATCGAGTTCGTCTCCCAAGGCGTAGATACGTCCTTGTTTCATCCGGGCCAAGCCAGCGGCGCCTACCGCGACCGTTTCGTCATCTTCTCGGGCGGCAAACTGGAATTGCGCAAGGGTCAAGATCTGGTGGTCGCCGCCTTTAAGATCTTCCACGCCCGCCACCCCGACGCCTTGTTAATCTCGTCATGGCAGAATGGCTGGCCCGAAAGCGCCATGGACATAACCGCCTCAATCCACGTGGGCACCTCACCCAAGGTCGATGCCGACGCAAATCTGATGATCACCCGGTGGGCCGCGGACAACGGCATTCCGGCCAATGCCTTCATCGATCTGGGGTGGCTGCCGAACCGGACCATGCCCGCCGTGCTTCGGGACATCGACGCGGCGGTCTTTCCCAACCGCTGCGAAGGCGGCACCAATCTGGTCGCCATGGAGTCCATGGCCTGCGGAGTGCCCTGCGTCCTCTCCGCCAATACGGGGCACCTGGACATCATGACCGACGACAACTGCTTCGCCTTGGACGACCAGCGCCCCGTGACCGACCCGAACGGCGACACATTTATGTGGCGCGAAAGCCAAGTGGAACAGATCGTCGAACAACTGGAACAAATCTACACGGATCGGACAGCAGCCCGGCAGCGCGGTGAGGCCGGCGCTGCCTTCATTGGCAACCTGTCGTGGCAGAACCAGACGGCGGCGTTGGTCGCTGCCGTGAGTGACCTGCTTTAAACCCGGACGTGAACCTGATTGACGAACTGGTCTATTTCATCGCGGAGCACCGTGGATTGGTCCGCCGCCGTCAAGATCGCTTCCGAGCCCTCACTCATCTCCGACGCCACATCCCAGACCATGCCAATATTCGACTACACATCGTCCATACCCTTGGACGCCTCTTCCACGTTGCCACCCATTACCGACCCCGCCGGCGGCCAGTAATTTTAAAGGATTGGTAACACAGACTGAGGTATTTTGTCCCATGATCAGTGATTTACGTGCGTTTCAAAGTGAGCGGCCATTGGCCTGCGCCGTCATAGGCACGGCCCTGACGGCATTGGCATTCGCCCTGCCAGCGCATGCGCAACAGGAAATCCAACTGGTCGCGCCGGAACCGGGCGAAGGTTTCTCGCGAATTCAGGGCAAGGACAACGCGGCCCCGCCACCCCCGCCGCCGCCCAGTGGAGAGGTCCTGTTGGACATGCGCGAGGAGATGCGCAAGTTCGTCATCTCAATTGCCCAGTTCGGCCGTCAATACCGCCGGGATTTCCGGATCATCGCTCGCGGCGGCCTCGATCTGTTGGTGAAGCGCGACGATGTGGATGAAAACAAGGTTTCCCCTGCACGGACATACGTGCGCGCCCTGGACGGCCTGGTCGCGGAAGGTATGTTCTTCACCGAACGACGGCCCGGCACGCCGCCGCCGCTGGAACGCCAAACCGAAATGCTTAATTTGGCAGACTATGCGAAGAACAACGGGGTGCGCGTATTCACCCTCGACTACGGTAACGGCAACGAATTCATCGACAAGGCCCACGCCGAGGCGCAGAAGCGCGGTTTCGTGTCTTTGGTCAGCAACCGGCCATTGCTGGACGTCTCGTCGCTACCCACCTATCCGAAACGCCCGTTTGGGGAAAATCCAAAAAGCATCCTATCCCT
>CAZNWX010000346.1:0-2949 GCA_964576415.1 uncultured Magnetovibrio sp.
CCGTCTTTACTAGTGCAGTCTTTCCAAGTGGGCGGGGATGTCACGGCGACGGCGACCGAAGTCCAAATGGAAAGAGTTGATATTGGCCTCGGCGCGACCCGGGCCAGCGGTGATCTTTATTTCGAAATCGGCGACAAGCCCAGCGTCAATGCCCGGCTGGAAGTCCGGAAAATTGACCTGGACGCGTTGATTGCTACGAAACCGGCGTCGACCGCACCCGGCACTAGAACGGCCAAAGACGCGGCGAAGCCCAAGATAGCGATGTCAGCGGCAAAGGAGCCCTTTCGGTTTACCCTTCCCAAAGGGTTCGAGGCCTCGGCGATCGTGTCCATCGACGCGATAGCGTTCCGCAACGACATAATCCGTGACGCGTTGTTGAACGCCAAATTGACCGATGGTTTGCTGACCGTGAACCAGGTTTCCGCGCAATTTCCGGGTGGGTCGGATTTGGTGGCGTCTATGAGCCTGCACACGCCGGACGGCGTTCCCGCCTTCAGCGCCAATGTGGATAGCACGGTGAACGACTTGCGTGGCGTGTTGCGGTGGTTGGACGTGGGCTTGCCATCTGTGCCCGCGGATCGGTTGCGTAAAATTAGCGCGCGGGCCCAAATGACGGGAACCCCGGAACAGGTAAAGATCGGCAGTTTGGATCTGCGGTTTGATTCGTCCCGCCTAACGGGTGGGATCACGGTAGCCTTACGTGAACGTTTGGCATTTGGTGCGAATCTCACCTTAGACCGTTTGAACGTGGATTCCTATATTCCGGCGACGAAGGTCAAGGCTGCCGGCGCCCCGGCCGGCGCTGCCGTCAAGGCCGGCGGCGTTACGACAGCGCCGAGCAGTGGCGGGAATGCCAACCCCGTTACCGTGTTGGCCGCGCTGACCCGGTTTGACTCTAATGTGAAGGCTCATGTGAAAAGTCTGATTTACGAGACAAATCCGATCCGCGACCTCGTTGTTGACGCCACGGTCTATAACGGTGCTGCCGATATCCGCAGTCTTAGCGTCGGCAAGTATGGAGGCGCTTCGGCCAGTTTGAAGGGCAAGGTGAAAGATTTGGTCGTTGCGCCCAGCGTTGAAAACTTGAGTTTCGAGGTCAAGATTCCTGACACACGCCGCTTTGCCCGGATTGTTGGTGCGAGGTTGCCATCGACGCTCAATGACCTCGGCGTGGTGACGGCGAAGGGGTGGATCAACGGTAATCTGTTGCGTCCGCAGGTAGATGCTTCGGCACGCCTGGCGGGTGGCGTGGTCGGCATCAAGGGCCGCGTGTCGGCAATTCCTGGCATGCACATGGTCGCCGCCCGTATCAGTCTCGAGCACAAGGACCTAGTTGGGCTCGTGCGCAAGTTTGGAACCAGCTATCGCCCGGCGGGTCGGATCGGCGGTATTAAATTCGATGCTGATGTAAAGGCGTCGGCGAAAGCCGTCTCCGTGAAAAATTTGCGCGCCGCCATCGGAAAGCTCTCAGTTCATGGCCAGGCGGATATCGCCCTGGGCGGGCCGAAGCCGGTGATCAAGGCCGCGATTGAAGCGGGCGGGCTGGTCATCGATCCCTTCCTGCCGGCTGCTCCAAAGAGACCTCGACGCGCGTTCAGCCGTGCACCGAAAGACACGACGCGGCGTTCATTCTCCCGATCCGCGCCTGTCGGCAGCCGGTTCCCCAATGACCGCATCGATCTTTCCGTCCTGAATTTGGTGAACGCCGATCTGACGTTCCGAGCGCCAATCCTGGCCTATGATAAGGTGCTGATCGAGAAACCCGATTTGAACGCCAGCCTTAAGAACGGTGTGCTCACTGTGCCCAAGTTATCTGGCCGGGTGTTCGATGGCGCCTTCGACGCCACGCTGGAAGCCGCGACCGGCCCGCGCAATCGACTTTCCATCAAGGGCGGCGTGGATGGCGTCAACATGGCGAAGTCCCTGGAAGCCATGACTGGCGAGGCCTTCGCCAACGGCCGCATGAAGATCAATCTGGATTTCGCTAGCACGGGCCAGAGCATGCACGATTTGGTCGGCAACCTGGGTGGAGCGGCTTCCGTGGCGCTCACGGATGTGGATGTGGAAAAGGCCGGCAAGGGCAGCACGATGTCCGGTCTGCTAGTCTTACTCACATCCCTCAACAAACTCGGTGGATCCAACATCAATGACCAGGCGCAGATGACTGGGACCTTTAAGATAAGCCGCGGCATTGCCCACTCCAACGATATCAAGATTGCCTCGGCCTACGGGAATGGCGCCGCCGCTGGCGACATCAACCTGCCGGCCTGGAATATCAACATGGAAGGTAAGATGCAGCTCGGGCGAAGCTTCATTACTCAGTTGCTTAAGGCAAAAATTCGCGAGACGAGTCCCGTTGTGCCCTTCGCGATCACCGGGGCGCTGGATGCGCCCAACGTCAAGGTGGACACGGGTGCGTTATTGGGCAACGGGATCCTGATCCCGGGTGCCGATGCGCTTTTGAAAAAGGCGCCGAAGGGTGTTGGCAATATTCTTCGCGAGTTCCTTGATGGCAGTGCCAGAGCCACGAAGCCGAAGAGGAAGCGCCTGCCTTCGCCACCGCCCGTTACGTCCGGTGGCCAGCAGGCACCCGCCGATGTATTGCCGCCGAGGCCGTCCCAGCAACAGCAGGCGCCCACAGTCAATCCGGAACAGCTCCTCAGACAGCTGTTCAAGCTTTAGGGGAAAGGGCCTCCAGGACAAAGACGCGGAGCGCACTGGACAGGTTGCCCGTCCGCTCGGCATCAATGCGCGTGACGAGGGCGTTCAGCGACTCGCCGTTCCGCGCTGCGATGGCTTTTAGTTGATCCCAGAACGCGTCCTCTAGGGTGATGGACGTGCGATGATCGGCGATGACGACGGATCGCTTGCGGATGCAGGTGGGGTCAGGGGTGGTGTCGATGGTATGTTGCTCCCAATTTTGTGCGAGATGATAGCGCAGATGCCTGC
>CAZNWX010000347.1:0-1026 GCA_964576415.1 uncultured Magnetovibrio sp.
TAGCGCGCCAGGTTGGAGGATGCCTCCGCCGGGGCGACGATGTAATAAGCCGGCAATGCATACTTAGTATGCGGTAAGGAAACCGGTTTGATCTCCGCGCCGACCTCTCTCATCCAGGCCGCACCCTGGTCCCAAAGTGCTTGGATTTCCTCGGGCATACCGTCGAGGGTATACTCTTCCGGGATGCCGACTGTCAGGCCTTTCAAATCGCCGCTGATGGCGGCTTCAAAATTCGGCACGTCGATGGGGGCGGAGGTCGAATCCTTAGGGTCATGTCCGGCCATGCCTTCGAGCATCAGCGCGTTATCGCGGACTGTGCGGGCGAAGGGGCCGGCCTGATCCAAGCTGGAGGCGAAGGCCACCGTGCCCCAGCGGGAACATCGTCCATAGGTCGGCTTCATGCCGACGACGCCGCAGAGGCTGGCAGGCTGCCGGATTGAGCCACCCGTATCCGTGCCAATAGAGCCGGGACAGATATTGGCCGCGACCGCGGTGACCGAGCCGCCTGAGGAGCCACCGGGTACCAGGTCCTCACCGTTGGGGCCAACCCATGGGTTTTTAACGTTGCCGTAGTAGCTGGTGATGTTGGCGGATCCCATGGCGAATTCGTCAAGGTTGGTCTTACCCAGCATCACCGCACCCGCATTGATGAGATTTTGCGACACGGTCGATTCGTAGGTTGGCGTGAACCCGTCCAAGATGTGTGACGCAGCCGAGGTCAGGGTGCCCGTGGTGCAGAACAGATCCTTCACGGCGATAGGGATGCCGTCAAGCGCCCCTAGAGCCTCGCCCCGGGCGCGCCGCGCGTCCGAGGTAGCAGCTCGTTCACGGGCGGTTCCCGGCGTCTCCGTGATGAACGCATTGAGGTTGCGCGCCGCTTCCATGGCGGTAATGCAGTCTTCGGTCAGTTCGGCGGCGGAGAAGTCGCCTGCAGCCAGACCATCACGTGCCGCGGCGAGCGTCAGGTCATTAAGCTCACCCATTATTACAACACCTTTGGTAAGGCATAAAAATCCTTCACCCGGT
>CAZNWX010000347.1:1036-2933 GCA_964576415.1 uncultured Magnetovibrio sp.
GCATTGGCGAGGACCTTCTCGGTGACTTTGCCGTCGGTCACCTGATCGGGGCGCTGTGGGGTCAGCATTTCCGCGACCGAGGTCATGGGCTGGACACCGTCCGTATTGACCTCACCCAATTGCTCCACCCAGCCGATGATGCTGTTCAACTCGTCCGCTAAGGGCTCGAGTTCGGCGTCTTCGATTTTGATCCGCGCCAGAAAGGCAATTTTGCGCACGTCATCACGGTCGAGGGACATGGGAATTCCTGTTCGATGCCTTGAAAAATATATTCTTTGCAGCGGCGCGGAAACTATCACCGGGGTGACCAATGAGCAAGGATCGCGACCCCTTTGAAAGGCGTGAGCCTTGACTCCTGGCCAAGTCCGCTAGGCTGGTTTGGGACCACAGGGGAGATGACATTATGGCCCGCATCGCCATAGGCGGTTTTCTACACGAAACCAATTGCTTTGTGCCCATGCGCACGGATTACGCGTACTACAATAACGGTGGCGAGTTTCCACCGCTCGCGCGTGGCGTCGAAGTCATCGAACGGACCATCGGCGCGCCCTTCGGCATGTCAGGATTTTTGGATGAGATGGGGGACGAACACGAACTGGTGCCGCTGATCTGGGGCCACGCGGGCGCCGGCGGCTACATCACGGACGATTGTTTTGAACGCATTGTCGGCGAACTTGTCGGCATGCTGTCCGAGGCTATGCCCGTGGATGCGGTTTATCTGGATCTCCACGGCGCCATGTGTTCGGAGACGTTTCCCGACGCGGAAGGAGAATTGTTGCGCCGGGTGCGCGCTTGTATCGGTGCCGACATACCCGTGGTGATCACCCTCGACTACCATGTCAACATCACCCAGCAGATGGTCGACAACTGCGACGGGATGGCTATTTATCTCACTTATCCGCATGTCGACCGCCAGCATACGGGCGGCCGCTCAGCGGTGTTACTGAAGCGTGTGTTGACCGAGGGCATTCCGCCTTTCAAGGCCCTGCGGCGTATTCCATTCCTATTGCCCCTGAATTTCCAATGCACCTTGGTGGAGCCGACGAAGGCGATCATCGAAGCGTCGGTGGCGGCGGAAGGTGGTGACGTCTTGAACCTCAGCTATGGTGCCGGGTTTCCGCCGTCCGACCTGGCCGAATGCGGCCCCGCGGTGGTCTGCCACGCCTACACGCAGGAGGTAGCCGATCGGAACGCCGACATGTTGGAGGCGATGATCCTGGAACGCGAGGCGGCGTTTGCGGAACCGCTGTTGGATACGGACGACGCCGTCGCCCAGGCTATGGACTTGGCGACCGCGGCCGATAAGCCGGTTATCATCGCCGACACCCAGGACAATCCCGGGTGCGGCGGCACTTGCGATACAACGGGTCTACTGGGGTCTCTGCATCGCCAAGGCGCCCAGGGTGTCGCCATGTGCGTCATGTGGGACGGGGACGCGGCCCAGGCGGCGCATGACGCGGGGATTGGCAACACGATTTCCATTGACCTGGGCGGCAAGCACGATATCCCCGGCGACCAACCGTTCTACGGCACTTTCGAGGTGACTGCGCTGAGTGACGGGCGCTTCACCACCACGGGCAAAAGCATTCCGGGCCGGAAGGTCAACCTTGGTCCTACAGCGGTGCTGAAGATCGGCGGCATTCAGATCGTTGTCGCGTCCCGGCGTATGCAGGCCTACGACCAGGACATCTTCCGCCATATCGGTATCGATCCTGGCGCACAAAAAATTCTGGCATTGAAGAGTACTTGTCACTTCCGGGCGGATTTCGATCCCATTGCGGAAAAGACCCTGATTGCACTGGCTCCGGGAGCCCATATCGTCGATCCGCGCGTCTATCCCTATCAGTACCTTCGTGAAGGGGTACGCCTGTTGCCTAAGGGGGCAGCCAACGAAAGG
>CAZNWX010000348.1:0-2928 GCA_964576415.1 uncultured Magnetovibrio sp.
CTCGCGAAGGTACATGGATTGACCCAGGTGGCCGCCTGTCTCGCCGATCAGCAAGATGGTCAGTCCTTCGGCCGTGATGCCGAGACCCACGGCTTTCGCGCTGTCGTTGATGAGCCCGACGCCGCCGATGGCTGGCGTAGGCAGAATCGCCTCGCCGTTAGTCTCGTTGTAAAGTGACACGTTGCCCGACACGACTGGGAACTCCAGCGCTAGGCATGCTTCGCGCATGCCATCAATAGCGCCGACGAACTGGCCCATGATCTCTGGCCGTTCCGGGTTGCCGAAATTCATGCAGTCGGTGATGGCCAGCGGTTTCGCTCCGGTTGCGGTGATGTTGCGCCAGACTTCGGCCACCGCATGGCGGCCGCCTTCTACAGGATCGGCCTGACAATACCGGGGTGTGCAGTCTGTGGCGATGGCCAGCGCCTTGTTGGTTCCGTGAATGCGGACCAAGGCGGCGTCGCCACCGGGCCGACCCTTACCCATCGTATCCGCCATGACCATGTGGTCGTACTGTTCCCAGATCCAACGTTTGGATGCCATGTCCGGCGCGCCCATGAGCTTTGTCAGGGCCGCCAATGGATCGTTGGGTGCGGGGATGCTTTTGGCGTCGATGCTGGCGGGCTTTGGTGTCGGTGTCCAGGGGCGGTCTTTCTCATCGTATTCGGGCGACGCCAGCGCCAGCGGGTCGATGGGCAGGTCAGCGACCTTCTCGCCATGATGCATGAGCACCATGCGGCCAGTGTCCGTGAGGGTGCCGACGACAGCGAAATCAAGTTCCCACTTCTCGAAGATGGCGCGGGCTTGATCCTCTGAACCGGGCTTCAGGACCATGAGCATGCGCTCCTGGCTTTCCGACAGCATCATTTCGTAAGCTGTCATGTTCTCTTCGCGCTGGGGCACGTTGTCGAGGTTGAGCGAGACCCCCATGCGCCCCTTCGATGCCATCTCAAAGCTCGACGAGGTCAGCCCTGCCGCGCCCATGTCCTGGATGCCGACGATGCAGTCTGTCTGCATGAGTTCCAGGCAGGCTTCGATCAGAAGCTTCTCCGTGAACGGATCACCGACCTGGACGGTGGGGCGCTTCTCTTCGGAATCTTCTGTGAATTCGGCCGACGCCATGGTTGCGCCGTGGATGCCGTCGCGTCCGGTCTTGGATCCCACATAGATTACCGGATTGCCGGCGCCCGTGGCGGCGGAATAGAAGATCTTGTCCGTGTCCGCGACGCCGACGGTCATGGCATTGACAAGGATGTTCCCATCGTAGGCGGCATGGAAGGTGCATTCGCCGCCGACGGTGGGGACGCCGACACAGTTTCCATAGCCGCCAATGCCCGCGACGACGCCGTCGACCAGATGTTTGGTCTTTGGGTGGTCGGGCTGACCGAAGCGCAGGGAATTCATATTGGCTATGGGACGCGCGCCCATGGTGAAGACGTCGCGAAGGATGCCCCCCACGCCCGTCGCCGCGCCTTGATAGGGCTCGATGTAGGAGGGGTGGTTGTGGCTTTCCATTTTAAACACGACGGCCTGGCCGTCGCCGATGTCTATGATGCCCGCGTTCTCGCCTGGGCCGCAAATCACCCACGGCGCCTCCGTCGGCAGCGTCTTCAGCCAGTACTTGGACGATTTATAGCAGCAATGCTCTGACCACATGACGGAGAAAATACCGAGTTCCGTCATGTTCGGCTCGCGCCCCATGATCTCCAAGACTTTGCTGTACTCGGCCGGCGATAAGCCATGTTCGGCAACAATTCTAGGGGTGATCTCAGGCGTTAGATTGGCCGTGTCATTCATGGCGCTTTCATAGCAGATCAAGCGCGTTTGACAACGATACGTGCGGGTCTCGGCTATGCTGTCTTGTCATGATCAGAAAAGCATTTGCGATCATTGGACTTTTGCGGGGGCTTTCGGTTTCGGTGGCGACCGTAACAGCGAACGATCCGCCCTTGGTTGAAGTTGCAAAGGCGGGCGATTCGGCGCGGTCCGAGAGGCCAAGTTGATAGAGGAAGACCACGATCCAAGCTGCCACCAAGCCTTAGCTCACATAGGGATAACCGATGTAATGAAGCGGCGGATCGTCGCTGAGCGGCAGGATGGCCATCCGCGCTTAGGAGAGGGCTTGGACCAATCCCTTGAACATGGACTGACCGTCGGTGCCACCCAATTCCGCATCGGCCAGGCGCTCCGGGTGTGGCATCATGCCAAGCACCGTCTTACGCTTGTTATAGATACCGGCGATTCCAAGTTGCGAGCCGTTGGGATTTGCGGCATCGGTCACGGCACCCGTTTCATCGCAATAGTGGAAAGCGACGCGGCCCGTGTCTTCCAGTTTCTTCAGGGTCTCGTCATCGGCGAAATAGTTGCCGTCGTGGTGCGCGATGGGAATGCGGATCAACTGGTCCGGCGTGTATTGGCCGGTAAACACCGTGTCGTTGGCGGCGACCTTTAGGTGCACATCCCTGCACACGTATTTCAACGCCGCGTTCCGCATTAGCGCGCCGGGCAGGAGGCCCGATTCGGTCAAGATCTGAAAGCCGTTGCATACGCCAAGCACCGGCACGCCCTTGGTGGCCCGGTTGACAACCTCTTTCATGATCGGCGATTTTGCCGCCATGCAGCCGGCGCGGAGATAATCGCCGTAGGAAAAGCCGCCTGGTACGGTGATCAGGTCAACGTCCGGCATCTCGGAATCTCCGTGCCAAACCATCACCGGCTCGGAATCCATGGCATTCCTGAGCGCCACTTGCATATCGCGATCGCAGTTGGATCCAGGAAAGACGATAACAGCGGCCTTCATCGGCGGGTCTCCCTTGCCAGCGGGCTTTAGGCGTCGGCGATCTCGATGGCGTAGTTCTCGATAACCGTGTTGGCGAGCAGTTTTTCGCACATATCGGTGACCTTGGCGCGAGCGAGGTCGGCGTCCGT
>CAZNWX010000349.1:0-1518 GCA_964576415.1 uncultured Magnetovibrio sp.
CACGCCACCGATCTAACCAGGACCTAACGTTGCCCCGCAGCATCAACGCTGCCGGTGTAACCACCAAGGTCAGCACCGTGGCGAACCCGAGCCCAAAGACGATGGACGTTGCCAACTGACGCCACCACTGCATGGCCGGCGCGCCGATGGTTACAATACGCTCGACGAAGTCAACGTTGACACCCAACACCATGGGCATCAGTCCGAGTATCGTGGTGACTGTGGTCAGCAAGACGGGACGAAGACGCTGAGCCCCAGTCTTCAGAATAGCAACGCGGATATCGCCACCGGTTTCGCGGAGTCGATCGAAGGTGTCGATCAGCACGATGTTGTTGTTGACCACGATTCCCGCCAGTGCGATCACCCCGATACCACCCATAACGATGCCGAACGGTTGTCCAGTAACCAAAAGGCCAATAAACACCCCGATGGTCGACATGATCACGGCGGTTAGGATCAGGAAAGCTGAATAAAAGCTGTTGAACTGGGTGACCAGGATCACCGCCATGATGAACAGTGCCACGCCAAAGGCCTTGCCCAGAAATGCCTTCGCATTGTTCTGCTCTTCGTCCTCACCCTTAAAAACCACGTCGATCCGCCCATCTAGGTCGGCGGTCTTCATCCATCCGCGCAGTTGGTTCGCCTTGTCGTCGGCCAGAAGGCTAGGCGCCACGTCCGATTTAACAGTCATCACGCGCCTACCGTCTCTACGGTTCAGCTTGCCGGTGCGCGGTCGCGCTTCCCGGGTAACGAAATTCCCGATGGGTATTTGCCCCAACGCGGTGGCGGCGCGGATATCGTCTAGTTGATCGATGGTCCGGTAGGCGCGCGGATAGCGCACGCGGATATCGATCTCATGGTCGGAATCATCGGGTCGGTATTCTCCCAACCTGATCCCCGTCGTCACCAACTGCACGGAGCGGCCGATGAGGTCAACGTTGGCCCCGAATTTTGCAGCCTGCGCTCGGTCAACTGTCAACTCCCAGTCGATGCCCGGCAGAGCGCGATCGTCTTCGATGTTTTGGAAACCACCCAGCGCGGTCATACCGTCGCGCACCTTGACCACCGCGGCAGGCAAGAGCTCGGGGTAGTGGCTTGCCAACTGCACCTGGATCGGCTTGCCGATTGGCGGTCCGGCCTTTTCCGTGCGCCGGTCGATAAGAACGCCGGCCAGATCCTTGGTGCGCCCTTCGATGTTGGCCAGAATGTCAGCGACCTTGCGCCGCGCCCACCAGACCGCCATCTCTAGCGTAATGGTGCCAATAATATCCTCAGCCTCCCGGGATTTCTCTTCCTGGCCGGTCCGGGTGTAGACGCTTGCGAATTCGTTATGCTCCGCGTCGATGGTTAGAATGGCTCTCTCCACCTCACGCATAAGGCGGTCCTTCTCAAAAATCGACAGGTTGCCGCGAGCCTTCACCTGGATGATGGCACGCTCCGGTTCCACTTCGGGGAAGAACTCCACTCCCTTACCAAATTGCCCGTACGCCACCTGTACACCAATCAACATGGCGAACG
>CAZNWX010000349.1:1528-2922 GCA_964576415.1 uncultured Magnetovibrio sp.
TAACACCTTGCCCGGGTGGCCAAGGCAGCCGTTAAGAAAACGGAGGTAACCGCCCGTAAATCCCTTGATGCTGTTGACGCCAGCCGTCTCATTACCGGCCAATTGCCGCAATATCACCGGGACTCTACCGACGGTCCGGCGGCTGATTGTAGCACCCAATGTGGGCACGAAGATCAGCGCCATAAGCAACGATGCGGACAAGATGGCGATCAAAGTCAGGGGAAGAAACTTCATGAATTCGCCGACCACGCCCGGCCAGAACATCAAAGGCAGGAACGCCGCCAATGTTGTCGCCGTGGACGCGATAATGGGCCAGGCCATACGCTTTGCGGCCAGACCATAGGATTTCTTGGGCGATTCCCCTTCGCTCATCTTCCGGTCTGCATATTCGGTAACTACGATGGCACCGTCGACTAGCATGCCGACAGCCAGGATCAGGGCGAATAGAACCACCATGTTGATGGTCAACCCGACAGCGCCGATGACCAGGATACCAGTCAGGAAAGAGCCCGGGATGGCCATTCCCACCAAGCCGGCGGAACGCACGCCCAAGGCCCAGACCACAACGATCATCACCAACAAGATGGCGGCGATTACGTTGTTCTGCAGATCGCTCAGCATGTTGCGAATCCGATCCGACTTGTCGGCGTTGAATCGCACCTCGATCGTGTCGCGCAGTGTAACTGGCCAGTTCTTCTGTTCCGCCGCGACCAATGCGCGGACCTTCTTGACCGTGTGGATGATGTTCTCGCCTGTCCGTTTAGAAACCTCCAGCGCCACGGCTCGTTCCCCGTCGACGCGGGCGAAGCTCTTCGGGTCCTTAAAGCCGCGCCGCACCTCACCGATGTCGCCCAAAACCACAACAGCGTCGCCATCGACGGTCACGGGCATAGTGGTGATGTCGCGTATGCTTTCGAATAGGCCCGGCACCTTCAGCGTGAATCGGCCAAACCCCGTATCCTGAGCTCCAGCCGCCACCAACAGGTTGGAACTTCGTACGGCTTCCACTGTCTCTATTACAGACAGCCCGTAACTCTCGATCTTCACCGGATCGATAAGGATTTCCAACTGTTCCTCACGATCCCCAGCGATCTGTACCTGCAGTATTTCCGACAGGCCTTTGATGTCATCGCGGAGTTCGCGGGCAAGCTTCAACAACGTCCGTTCGGGTACGGATCCGGAAAGGGTCACGACGACCACTGGGAACAGGCTGAAATTGACCTCGTGAACCTCAGGCTCATCCGTATCGATGGGCAATTCGGGCTTCGCCAGATCGACCTTCTCGCGTACGTCGGCCAGCGCCTGATCCGCGTCGAACCCGGCGTCGAATTCCAAAGTGACGTTAGCCCCCCCCTCGTAGCCCGACGCCCGCATTTCCTTGACGCCTGCGATTT
>CAZNWX010000350.1:0-2914 GCA_964576415.1 uncultured Magnetovibrio sp.
TCAAGAAATTCGTCACACCGTCGAGACGTCGGATGCGGATTGGCATGAGGTGCCCGTCGACAACTACATCGGAGAACGCTTGATCCGTTGGGGATGGGGGGCGTCCTTTGGCAAGTCCGCCTATCCGGGCCTGTTCCGGCGCGGCGTCAAGGTTTGGGGTGATCAGCGCGTGCACCCAAACCTCACTTGGTCCGGGCGGAAAGGCGCCATGTTGAGCAACCGCCTGGTACATTACGTGGATCGCAATCTGTCCGATATGATCAAGCGCCTGGACAACTATTCCTCAGCACGGGCTTGGGACATGCGTGACAGCGGCCAGATTGGGTCCACGGCTAACAATGTGCGGCGGTTCTTCTCGCGGTTCATCAAATGCTATTTCTTCCGAAAGGGGTATCGGGAAGGAGGCTACGGCCTGATGATCGCTATCTGCGCCGGGCTTTATCCGCTGCTCGCGCACCTCAAGGCGAAGTTGGAGACCGAATAGGTGGCGCGTATCCTTATTGCGGACGATGGCATTGTCTTCGACGGCCAGAGCTTGGAGGCGGGCCCCTTGGGTGGCGTCGAATCGTCCATCGTGAACCTTATGCAAGAACTGGCGAAGCGCGGCCACGACGTGCATGTACGCAACAACTGCGCCCAGGCCCTGGATCACAAGGGTGTGTCTTGGCGACCCATTGGCGAGGCCTGGCCCGACAACGTGGATCTATATATCGCCAACCGGGGCGACAAAGTGATTCAACGGATGCCGGATGCGGGACGTACCGTGTTCTGGATCCACAATCCCGCGGGTTACCTGATGAAGTGGCGCTACCTGTCAAAGCTCTGGTGGACGAAACCCGCCATTATTTTCATCGGCAGTGTGCACGAAACCACCTATCCCGCATGGGCGCCTAGCGGCGAGCGGATCGTCATCCCCTACGGTCTGTCAGAGGATTTCTGCGCAGCAGCGTCGTCGGACGCAATGCCGGCGCCCCGGGCCGTATTCACGTCGAACCCGCTCCGGTCCCTGGACTGGCTGTTAGACCGCTGGGCCCAAGACATCCAGCCCAATGTGCCCGAGGCGGAACTGCACCTGTTCACGGGCGCGGCAACCTATGGCTCGGCCGGGGATGCCAAGGCGGACCAGATGGCGGCCGTCTTGGCGCAGGCTGACGCGCTCATGAACCAAGGCGTAGTTGTGCGCGGCCCGGTGCCGAAATCCCAGCTCATTGATGAGTTTCGGGAGGCGCGCTGCATGCTCTACCGTGGCGACATTAATGAGACCTTCTGCTTGGCGGTTGGCGAGGCTCAGGCCATGGGCGTTCCGGCAGTGGTGCAGAAGTACGGCTCCGTGGTTGAACGGGTAGTCGATGGGGAAACGGGGTACGTCGCCGACGATGACCGGGCTTTCGCTGAGGCCGCCATCAAGCTACTGTCCGACGAGGAACTGTGGCGCCACCAGCATCGGGCGGCACTGGACAAACAGCGGTCGTGGCGCTGGCCAGACGCGGCGGCCGCCTTTGAGAACTTGATCGGATAACACACACCATGCGGGTCGCACAAGTCATGGCCGGAGCGCAGTACGGCGGGGCAGAGACGTTTTTCATACGCCTCACGCTAGCCCTGCACCGTGCGGGACTCCATCAGAAGGTGATTATCCGCACCCATGCGAACCGAGCCGAAACCCTGCGCCGCGGCGGTATAGAACCGGTGGAGGCGAAGTTTGGTGGGGCCCTTGATTTCGCCACACCGCGCCTGCTAAAACGCGAATTGGCGGCCTACAAGCCGGACATCGTACTGACATGGATGAACCGGGCGTCCAGCATGTGCCCCAAGGGTGATTGGGTGCAGGTCGGACGCCAGGGCGGTTACTACGACCTCAAGCACTACGAGACCTGCTCTCACATTATCGGCAACACCCAAGACATCACCGACAACGTCGTCAAGGAGGGGTGGCCAACGGAACACGTCCACTACCTGCCCAATTTCGTCACCGAAGAGATGGCCCGGCCCATTCCACGCCAAACCTTCTTCACTCCGGATACGGTGCCGCTGATCGTGGCCCTGGGGCGGCTGCACGAGAACAAGGCCTTCGACGTACTGTTGGAGGCCCTAGCCCGGGTGCCCAACGCCTATCTCTGGATCGCCGGCGCAGGACCCCGTCGCGAAGAATTGGAAAAGATGGCGGAGAACCTGGCGGTCAAACCGCGGGTCCGGTTCCTGGGTTGGCGCGACGATGTCGCAGCATTGTTGCAGACGGCAGATCTGTTCGTCTGTCCGTCCCGGCACGAGCCGCTGGGCAACGTGGTTCTGGAAGCCTGGGCCCAGAATGTGCCCGTGGTCGCCGCCGACAGCTACGGTCCTGGGACCCTGATCGAGCATCTGGTGTCCGGTATACTGGTTCCCATCGATGATTCGGCGATGTTGGCGAAGGCGATCCGCTTGGTAATCGAAGACGACCGCCTGAGCGCCGATATTGCCCGCCAGGGCCGCGCCGCTTATGAGGCGGAATTTACAGAGACCGCCGTCGTGAGCCAGTACTTGCAATTCTTTCAGGAAATTCTCACCTGATGTGTGGCATTGCCGGCGTGATGACCAAGACCGGGAACGCTCCCGATCCCGCCATTCTCGACCGCATGGAAGCCGTCCTGTTGCACCGTGGTCCGGACGGCAGCGGTCGGTACGCACACAGCGACACCGCGATCCTGCAGACGCGCCTCGCCATCATCGATCTCGAAACCGGCGACCAACCCTTCGTGTTACAGGGAAGTCGCGGCCCCACGGCTTTGGTTGCCAACGGCGAGATCTTCAACTATCGGGAACTCTATAGCGCCTTGCCGGGCATCGCGTTTGCCACCGCATCTGATTGCGAGGTTCCGCTGCACCTCTATGACCGCGACGGCACAGGTTTCGCGGATGCCCTCAGGGGCATGTA
>CAZNWX010000351.1:0-2902 GCA_964576415.1 uncultured Magnetovibrio sp.
CTCAACACCATTGCAGACGATGTCGTATTGATATGCCAACACGTCGAGGGGGTCCTGGGTCTCCAGCGCCTCAAGCCCACCCTGTGGCATGGAAAACGGATTGTGGGAGAACTCGATCTTACCGGTTTCCTCATCCATTTCGAACATGGGGTAATCAACGATCCAGCAAAACCGGAAAGCACCGGTCTCGCACAGTTCCAGATCTTCTCCCACTTTCATGCGCGCGGCTGCGGCAAAGCTCGCGAATTCGGTTGGCACGCCACAGACGAAGAACACCGCGTCACCATCTTTCAGGCCGAGTTCACCACGGAGCCTGTTTGTGCGATCCTCACCGATGTTCTTGGCGATTGGCCCGGCACCTTCTCCATCCCGGAAGAAGATGTAGCCAAGCCCGGGTTGCCCCTCGCCCTGAGCCCAGTTATTCATGCGATCACAAAAGGCTCGGCTACCCCCGGTCGGTGCGGGAATGGCATAGACACGAACCTTGTCGTCCTTTTCGATCATGCCGGCAAAAATCTTGAATCCCGACCCTTGGAACTTTTCGGTCACATCTGCCATTTCGATGGGATTGCGCAAATCTGGCTTGTCGGTGCCGTAGTTGGCCATGCTGTCGCGGAAACGGCGCCGGCGTCACCTTATTGTCGTCGCCAAACTCTTCGAACACGCCGCCCAGGACTGGTTCGATAGCATTGAATACGTCGTCTTGCGTGACGTAGGCCATTTCCAGGTCAAGTTGATAGAATTCCCCCGGGGAACGATCGGCCCGAGCGTCTTCGTCGCGGAAGCACGGCGCGATTTGAAAGTACTTGTCGAAGCCCGAAATCATCAGCAATTGCTTAAACTGCTGCGGTGCCTGCGGCAGCGCGTAGAATTTGCCCGGATGTTGACGCGATGGCACCAGGTAATCGCGCGCGCCCTCCGGCGACGACGCAGTCAATATTGGCGTCTGAATTTCCAGGAATCCCTGATCGGTCATGCGCCGTCGAATGGAGGAAATGACCTGGGAGCGCAAAATAATGTTGTCGTGGGTCTGTTCCCGGCGCAGGTCCAGGAACCGATACTTCAGTCGGACCTCTTCGCCGAACTCCTGATCTCCGGCTACTTGCATGGGCAGCACTTCGGCTGGGTTCTCAACAACAATTTCGCGGATACGGACCTCCACCTCACCGGTATCGATGTTGGCGTTGACCGTATCCTCGGTGCGCGCGACCACGGTTCCGGTCACGGTCAAAACGCTTTCCGGACGGGCTCCCTCAACAATGGGGAACAACTCGCTGGAAACGTCGATCACACATTGCGTCAGGCCGAAATGGTCCCGCAGATCGATGAAAACGAGGTTTCCGTGATCACGCTTGCGGTGTATCCAACCCGACAGACGTACCGTCTGGTCAATATGTTCTTCACGCAGTTCTACGCAGGTGTGTGTTCGGTAGGGGTGCATGGTTTCGCTCACGGGTTCGCCTTCGGAATTCTGATGATATTGCTTATGTGACAATTCGCGGCGTTTGTTTACACGATTTTTACCGCTTGGAAACGATTAAACGCGCTTATGGAACCGATTTGAAAAAGCAAATCTCTTCAGTCCTTGGGGCGCCCGTGTGTGACTAAATGTAACCCAGTTCCCGTGGTTGACCGGCAGAATACAGACAGTTTTTCTAGTTTCGCCCCTCCAGCCAACAATCGATAGTCGATTGTGAACACGTTGACTAGCCCCAACGCCGCGTGTCTCATCGCTTCGACCGAAATCTGGGATTTTGTGATAAGAAATACAAACCGAATTATGTTTTGTTTCATATTCGCTTCGAACATCCATCGGATTGACACGAAACCTTCCGAACCATTGCTCTAAGCGTTTGAAACAGAGGCCAAATTCCAGCGTTCTTGTTTGTGTGGTACAATCGCCGCCATGTCGCATACCCGAAATCGTCCGGCCACGAATAACTGTAGGGTCTAGCCGATGCCTGATGCTCCTCATTCTTCACCGCGCGCTGGACCACTCACAGGCCTCCGCGCGATTGAATTGGGCTCCACAGTCGCCGGTCCCTTCTGCGCGCGGCTTCTGGCCGATTTTGGATGCGACGTCATCAAGGTCGAGCAGGTCGAGGGCGATGCCGTTCGCTCCCTCGGACATCGCCACAAGGGACGCTCGCTCTACAATGCCTCAATCCAGCGCGGAAAGCGCAACATTTCAATCGATTTGCGAACCGACGCCGGTCGGAAGCTTGCACGTCGCCTTTGTGAAACAGCCGATATCGTGGTCGAAAACTTTCGCCCCGGCACCCTTGAACGATGGGGCCTGGGTTACGATACCCTGTCGAATGCTAACCCGGGGTTGATCATGGTTAGAATCAGTGGTTTCGGCCAGGACGGTCCCTACAGCGAACGCGGCGGCTACGGCGTCGTTTGCGAGGCCACAAGTGGGTTACGTGAGATAACCGGTGACCCCGATCGCCCACCGCCACGTACCGCGACACCGCTCACGGATTATATTGCCGGCACCTACGGCGCCTTCGGAACAGTCATGGCAATTCTAGAACGCCAACGGACTGGGCATGGCCAAATCGTTGACACGGCGCTATATGAAGGTGCGTTTAGCTTCATGGAACCGCACGTACCGGCCTTTCAGCAACTCGGCATTATCGCGGGTCGCGCCGGACCGCGTCTGCCCGGCAGTGCTCCTAATTCCATTTACCCCACCCGCGATGACGGTTTTGTCACAATCACGGCCGCGTCGAATGCGGTGTTCCGGCGCCTCGCCTTGGTCATGGAACGCGAGGACATGATCTCGGATCCCCGATTTTCATCTGCTGTCGCAAGAGCCGAAAACGTCGCGGCATGCGACGACGCCGTCGCCGCTTGGACGCGCACCATGGATGCTGTTGCGTTGGAGACACAACTGGAA
>CAZNWX010000352.1:0-2902 GCA_964576415.1 uncultured Magnetovibrio sp.
CTGAGCATTTGAGGAGAAATGAGGAAACGTGACAGGCCAGGTGTGGCACCTGGCGAAAGCCTACGAGACGGTCCTCGGGCCGCCCATCGACGCGTCCGCCTTGCAAGAGTTAAAACAGTCGGACCAGATCAGCCCCGGAGACCTTCTCTGGTGTGACTGCATGAACATCGGGGCTTAGGCGACCTTTTTTCACTTGGTTCAAAGAAGACGCGGACGACTAAACCGACCGCCGCGCCCGGGGATGGGCATTGGCATACACGGACTGTAGTCGGGCCACATCCACGTCCGTATATCGCTGCGTGGTGGACAGTGATTTATGGCCAAGGAGTTCTTGGATGGTTCGCAAATCGCCACCGCCAGCCATTAGATGGGTGGCGAAGCTGTGGCGCAGAGCATGTGGCGTGGCCGTCTCCGGCAGACGCAAGAGCTTGCGCACAATGCGAACCTGTTTCTGCGCGACACCCGGGTTCAAGCGTGCGCCGCGCACGCCGACAAACAACGGGTCGTCCGCTTTCAGGTTGTAGGGACAAAGTGCCAAATAGTCGACGATGACCCCTTGGACCGCCGGCAGTACCGGGACGACCCGCTCCTTAGCGCCCTTACCCACAACGCGAACCATATCCGAGCCCGATCCGCCCAACTGACCCCGGTTCAGGCCGATGGCTTCGCCGATACGGAGCCCACAGCCATAGAGCAAGAACAAGAACGCCTTGTCGCGCTTGCCAACCCAGGGCTCGTCACTGAGGTTCTCCACCTCGTTCAGGGCCTCCATGGCGTCCTCAGCAGTCAGCGCCTTGGGGACGGATTTCGGTATCTTCTGCGAACGCAGGGCATGGATTGCCGCATTCTCCGCAAACTCCCGACGTTCCAGGAACCGAAAAAACCCCTTTAGGGTGGAGACGGCCCGCGCCGTCGACGTGCGAGCCAGCCCGTCGGCATTGCGCCCGGCCAAGTAGCCACGAAAATCCATGGTCGTCAGGCCCGCCAGATCGCCGAGCCCCGGCGGATAGCCAAGATGGTCGCTGAGAAACAGAAAGAACCCCTTAAGGTCGTATTCGTAGCTGACGATGGTATTTTTCGCAGCCCGGCGTTCGTGGCGCAGCCAATCCTGCCATGCGGCGATGGCCCTGATCACGCCAGGTTCGGCGGCGATCTCCGTCAATCGCCGAACGCCGCCTGCGGCGCGCTGTCCCCATCTAGCGCTCGGGCGATGCTTTGCTCCAGGACCCGACACAGGAACGTCAGCAATTCCGTCCCCTGACCGGGATGGAAGGAGGCCCCCCGCGCACCTAGCGCCAAAAGACCCGCCGGCAGGTTGTCTGACGGCCGCATGCGGACCAGCGCCGCGGAACGCACCAGTCCCGCGCCGGAACCGAACAAGGAGCCGTCATCATTCAGTTCGCGGAACAACCGTAAATCCTGATCATCGCCCAGCAGACGGTCGATGGCGTCCGCGGCCAGTTGGCCTAAGTCGCCCTGCACCAGGCGGGTGTCGGGCCGGGCCGCTGGCTCGAACGCCACGCTGACCACGTCGACATCTAACAGCAATGGCCAGTCGTGACTGACAACATGGACGATGTCACTCCATTGACGGGTCGCCAACAGCGCCAGCACAGCGGCATGAGCGCGGGTCTGGGTTGACATGTTGGAGCGGCTGGTCTCGATCACGTCCTGGGCGCAGTCGCGCAACTCATCCATTTCGGAACGATTGCGGTTGATCAAATACTGCTGCATATCGACGACGCCGTCCCCGGACCACCGCGCCGGCGGAGCCAAGGCGTCCAGCACGTCCGGATTACGAATGAGGAAATCTGGATGGTCGCGCAAATAGTCTGCGACGGCCGAATCGCTGAGCGTTGGATCAGTTATGGGCGTCGAAGACGCTGGCTGGTCCGTAGGCTGCGTCATCGCTGTTTCCTTCATCAAATCTCTGGCCCTCGCCAGGGCCGCGAATCGCTCTATTATACCCCTTGGAACCATGAACAAATACATAAAGCTCCGCCCGTGACTACCAACGCCCTCGAAACCTTCTCCGCCGGATCGCGGGTCAGCGTGCTACTGCCCCTTTCCCTCGGTACAACCTACGATTACCGGGTACCCGATGGCCTGAGCCTGAACGTCGGTGACGTGGTACGCATACCATTGGGGCCGCGCGTCATCTCCGGCGTGGTCTGGGGCGCGGGTGAGGACGCAATCGAGGACAAGCGCCTGAAGGACGTAGTCGCCCGGCACGACTGCCCACCGTTCCCCGACGTCAGCCGGCGCTTCGTCACCTGGGTGGCTCGCTACACCATGCACATGCCGGGGGCTATCCTGAAGATGGCCTTGAGCGTCCCCGACGCGCTGGAGCCACCAAATCCGATCACCGCCTACTCAGCCGGTGATGTGCCTGATGGGCTGCACATGACGCCGGCTCGCCGGCGCGTCCTAGACGCCGCCGCCAACGGCCCTCCGCGCATCGCTGCCGAGCTGTCCCGCAAGGCCGGCGTCTCGTCGGGCGTAGTCAAGAGCCTGGCCAACGCCGGTGCACTAAAGCCCGTGTTTATTGCCGCCGTGGCCATGCCGCCGGCGCCGGATGCCGATCACCCGGGACCCAAACTTTCCAATGATCAGAACGTAGCAGCCCTGCGCCTGGTTGACGCGGTGGAGGCGGGTGGCTTCGGCGTAACCCTGGTGGATGGGGTTCCGGGCGCGGGAAAGACGGAGGTCTATTTCCAGGCGGTGGCCAAGGCCCTCCGCCAAAGTCGCCAAGTCCTGGTCCTGTTGCCGGAGATCGCGCTCAGCGCCCAATGGTTCAAACGCTTCCGCCGGCGATTCGGCGCCGCACCCGTGGAATGGCATTCAGACCTGACCCACGGACAGCGCCGGGCTAACTGGCGCGCCATCGCCGAAGGCAGGGCCA
>CAZNWX010000353.1:0-2899 GCA_964576415.1 uncultured Magnetovibrio sp.
AACAGATACCCCGCCTGCCTTCGGCGTGTATCCGATCGCGTTCCTGAGCAGGTTAAGCATGGCACGCTTCAATCCCAGTTTATCGGCAACGATCTGTATGCGACGCTTGATTGGTTCGTGCACCTCTACCTTTTCACGGGCGCGGTGGTGTTGGTCGTCCTGATCCAATTCTGACGTAACTACTATTCTGTGACCTTAAACGCCGTGCTTAATTGACCTGGTCAGGATGCAAACACCTTGTCCCGGCGAAACGAATGCCTATATTCCGCTCATGAATGATCTTGGTATGGATAACGTCGCACCGGGTGCGCGCGTGGTTGTGGCTATGTCGGGCGGTGTGGACTCCTCGACTGCCGCGGCCTTGATGGTGGATGCGGGCTATGACGTTGTCGGCGTGACGTTGCAACTCTATGACCACGGTGAAGCCATTGGACGCAAGGGCGCCTGCTGCGCCGGCCAAGACATCCATGATGCCCGCCGTGTGGCCGAGACCCTAAGCATTCCCCATTACGTTCTCGATTACGAAAGCCGATTTCGCGAAAGCGTTATGGAAGAGTTTGCCAACTCCTATGTGCGCGGTGAGACCCCCATACCCTGCGTACGCTGCAATCAGACGGTGAAGTTCCGTGATCTTCTGGGTACAGCGAAGGACCTCAACGCCGATTGCCTGGTCACGGGCCACTATGTTCGCCGCGTCGCCGGTGAAGATGGCGGCGAAATGCACCGGGCCCACGACCCTACGAAGGATCAAAGCTATTTTCTATATGCGACAACTCGCGAACAGTTGGACTTCCTCCGCTTTCCTTTAGGAGGCATGACCAAGGCCGAAACCCGACATCATGCCGAGCGGTTCAATCTCCCCGTCGCGGAAAAACCCGAAAGCCAGGACATCTGTTTCGTGCCTAATGGTAACTACGCCAAGGTGATCGAGAAACTTCGCCCCGGTGCATGGGAGCCCGGTGATATATTGGACTTGGACGGTAACGTCATCGGCCAGCACGAGGGCATCATCAACTTCACGGTCGGGCAACGACGCGGCCTGGGTGTTGCGGCGGCGCATCCCCTATACGTGGTCAAGGTCGACCCAGAGCGTCGGCAGGTAATTGCCGGCCCGAAATCCGCGCTGGCGAAGACGGAATTGAAGGTCAGTGCCGTCAACTGGATCGGCCCCGGCGCTGTGCCACCCTCCGAACGACGGGTCGGTGTGAAAATTCGCTCGACGTCGACGCCGGAGGTGGGTGTGATACGTTGTAACGCCGACGGTTGGAACGTGGTGTTCGATGAGCCTCAGACCGGTATCGCGCCTGGACAGGCGGCGGTATTCTATGACGGGGACCGTGTGCTAGGCGGTGGTTGGATTCAGCGCGAAGGCTGAATTCCGGAGGGCGCCTTGGGCGCTGTCTCACGCCGCCTGTGCGGTCGCCTCGCAATAGAGGGACCGTTCCGGGATGCGCGCGAATCCTATGCTCGAAATATCATCCATGAGGACGGACAACAGGGCCGCCTTGTTGGCGCGCATGGCAGCGTCAACAAGGACCTGGTAGAAGACATCACGTTGAGCATGGCTGCCGCCGACCTGATAGAGGTCGCGGCGGACCGGCCAAAGCAGTTCGACCACCTTGTCGTATTTATGCTTCCGGTGCGCGGCCATGGCCTTAACCAGCGGAATGCCTAACGCCGTGGTCGCGTGTCCGACCGTGCCGTGTTCGGCACCCGCTGCGTGCATGCTTGCGACGAGGGTGTCGATGGCGGCAAATTCCCCCACGGCGGCCAGCGCCATGGCGTCGTGGGCGCTGGAGAATGGGTTCGCGTGGTCGGAGGTGCGACCAGCGGAAATATTGGCGATATCCTGCCAACGATCGCCCACATTGACGCCTCGCAATTCCAGACGCATTAGTAATGAAGCCACGTTTTGGAGGTCGATGGTTGCGTCGGGTACGGCTTGAACCAAAGGCGAGTCCGGATTACGGACGCGGCTGATCAGCAGCTCAAGGATCTGGTCATGCTCACCGGCTTCCAAAAGGAACAGGCAGAGATGCCACCAATTGTGATGGCCGATCTGGTTTGCTTTGTCCCAGTTGCCGGAGAGGCGTTCCATCCACGCGCGGCCCTCATCCATGCGGCCTTGCATGAACAAGACATGGGCAATGGCGTGCGCACCCCAGGCGCTATCGGGCGCGCGCTCCACGGCGCCGCGGCCGGCGCGTTCGGCAGTATCGTAATCACCCGCCTCTTCGTTGGAAAAGGCGCGGACCGCCAAGAAATGCGGATAGTCGGGACTGTCATCATTCCAGGCGAGGGCCGCCCGCTCGGCGACGTCACGCATCCATTGGGTTTCGCCGCACCAGAACAGTTCAAATTGCAGAAGGCGATGCGCCACCAGATCAAGGGGATGGGAGGCCAGATGCGCTTCCAGGGTGGCTGCGCCAGCCTGCAAGTTGCCCGCATGGGCCGCCATCAACCCATCAAGCAGGGCTCGTTCGCGGGGCGCTAGATCACCGAGGGCGCCGATATCGGCCATCAAGCCATCGATGACAGGGTCATACTTTGCCGTACGACCGGCGTGCAGGATCCAGGCCTTGAGGATTCGAGGCAACGCAAAATCTGGATCCGTCTCCATGGCGGCATCCAAATGTCCCACGGCATCGGCGCGCCAGGCGACGAATGACCGAGCGCCAGAATCATAAGCTTTCGCCGCTTTGGGCTGAGACGTCGCCATACCAAATCCGAAATGATCAACAAAATCTGCCACGACGTTTCCCTCACTTTCCAGATGAACTGGGGCGATGTTAGGAAGGGTAGAGGGGCGGCGCAAGGCTGGACGATGTCGCAATGGCGAGGATCTGGTGAATAATGATTGTTGCGTGGTGGGGGCGGAACAGGTCTCTTCGAGATCCGG
>CAZNWX010000354.1:0-2898 GCA_964576415.1 uncultured Magnetovibrio sp.
TATTGTTGGGAATGAGGACGTGCGGCGCGTTTATCTGGGTGACCGGTTCAGTCTCTAGACGGTTTCGGAACGGAGCCTCCTTATGGCTCTAGTCCCGCGATTAGACCAACGCCAGTCCCAATCGCTGGTAATGACACCGCAACTACAGCAGGCGATCAAGCTGCTGCAAATGTCCAACATGGAGCTTTCCGAGTTCATCACCGAGGAACTGGAGCAGAACCCCATGCTGGAGCGCGAAGAGGCCGACCGCCGCGACGACATAGACGCCCCCGACGTTCTCCACCCCGACGAAATCGCCGATAGTGACCTGGACGGCGTCGACGTCACGGACCCGGTCGCCCTTTCGGACATGGATTTCGAGGCGCCCGCGCCCACCGAACTGAGCACGACTTCTGGTCTCGATGTGGATTACGAGAACATCTACACCTCAAACGGGATCGGCGATGACCAAACCTTGGCGGACACGCCAAATCAGTACGCCGAACCCGCGTTTAGCAACAGCGCCCATTCCGGCGGCGGCGGATTTGAATCGTCGGTCCCGGACCTGGAGCAGGTCCTGTCTGAATTGCCGTCCCTTCGCGACCATCTCATCTATCAGCTCACCATGGATTTCGCCGACGGCGCGGCACGGATGGTTGGCCTCTACCTCATCGACCATCTGAACGAGGCGGGTTACCTGGAGTTGGACATTGACGAGGCGGCGGCGACCTTGGGTTGTGATGCGGAACTGGTCGCCGACACCCTGACACGCCTACAGCACTTCGACCCTCCGGGAATTTTCGCGCGCGATCTCCGTGAATGCTTGGCCCTGCAGCTCCAGGATAGGCATCGGTTGGATCCCTGCATGGCAACATTTCTGGACAACCTGGAATTGGTGGCCGCACGCGAGTTCAAGAAACTGGAGGCCGTGTGTCAGTGCGACGCAGAAGATGTCGCCGACATGATCGAGGAAATCCGTACCCTAGCGCCGAAGCCGGCAATGGGCTTCGACCAGGATATGGCCCAGCTCGTGACACCCGACGTCCTAATGCGCCCCGCACCAAGTGGCGGCTGGATATTGGAGTTAAACAGCGAGACCTTGCCCAGGGTTCTGGTCAACAACCATTATCATGCCCTAGTGCGCAAGGAAGCCCGCACCAAGAATGAAAAATCTTATATCGCCGAGCATTTCCAATCCGCCAACTGGCTGGTCAAGGCCCTCCACCAACGGGCGACAACGATCATGAAAGTGGCGACGGAACTGGTTTGCCAACAGGAGAGTTTCTTTACCCACGGCGTTCAACACCTCAAGCCGTTGGTGCTCCGCGACATCGCTGACGCCATCGAAATGCACGAAAGCACGGTCAGCCGGGTGACATCTAACAAGTTCATGGCGACCCAACGCGGGATCTTCGAACTGAAGTACTTCTTCACACCGGCCATCGCCTCGACCCGAAGCGGTGGCGCCCATTCGGCGGAGGCGGTCCGTCACCGTATCAAGGAACTCATCAACACGGAACCGCCGAAGAAGATTCTATCCGACGACAAAATCGTCGCGCTTCTGCGGGCGGACGGCATCGATATCGCCCGACGCACGGTAGCGAAGTACCGCGAGGCCATGCGAATTCCCTCCTCCGTGCAGCGCCGACGGGATAAGGCCGCCTTGCCGCAAACAAAATAAATTTTCAAGATAGAAAATGGATTTTTATGAGTATATTGACTCCCATTGCGGTGGGGATTAGGTTCCCACTTTCCTTCAGATCGACGACAATTTTCCTTGTTATAACGCACTGTTATTACCGAATTATTTGGAATTTTGGCATGCCTATTCTGGGAGAACACGAAGACATAACGAGACACATTGAACCCATGGACATATCCGTGAAAGACAAGAACCTGGACGTCGGAGACGCCCTGAGTTCTCACGTTGGAGCCCAATTGGACGGCGCCGTCACAAAATACTTCAACCATGCGATCAATGCGACGGCGATCTTCTCTCGCGAGGGTCAAGACATGTGCGCAGATATCTCCGTTGATCCGGTTCCTCCTGGCTTCGTCGTCCAAAGTAGCGGCTCGACGGAAGACCACTACGCCGCTTTCGACGGCGCCCAGGACTGGGTGGCCAAACAGCTCCGGCCCTATAAGCGCAAGTTGGTCAACCATCACGCAAAGAACCGGACCGTCGAAAACGTGCTGCCCAAGCGGCAATATTGGCTGGATCGATCCGGCCAATACGTTGCCGTCGCAGAAAACGATCGCATAACTTGAGGCCTTAGGTGAAGCATATGGAGATCAAAGATCTCATCTCATCAAACGTAGTCGCCGCCAATCTCAAGGCGACCAGTAAGAAACAGGTCCTTCAAGATCTATCGCGTCGCGTCGCGGATGCGACGGGCTTGCATGAGCGGGCTATTTTCGACGTGCTCATGGAACGTGAACGACTAGGGACGACCGGCGTCGGCAACGGGATAGCCATTCCCCACGGCAAGCTTCCGGAGTTGGACCGCCTCCATGGCTATTTTGCGCGGCTCGAGCAACCCGTGGACTTCCAGTCCATCGACGAACGCCCTGTAGACCTGATTTTCCTACTGTTGGCGCCAGAATCTGCCGGGGCTGATCATCTCAAGGCCTTGGCCAAGGTTTCCCGCGTGCTACGGGATGATAGCATTTGCGAAAAGTTACGCGGTACGGATACGAGTGATGCGCTCTACGCCATCCTGACCGGTAGTGTCGAACACCAAGCCGCCTAGTCTGCCTGCCGCCAGCCCTTCATAAAAACAAGAAAATGGATTCAATCTGCGCCGCCAATAAACTGGGTGCAGAACCATACCGTCCTCCTAACGGGTCGCGGTCCGTGCAGCTCAAGTCTTCATTTTCAGAGGTTTGGGGCCGGTAATTCTAAAGGCTTCGGTCGCATCG
>CAZNWX010000355.1:0-2880 GCA_964576415.1 uncultured Magnetovibrio sp.
CGGTCCAGGGCCAGGCGGCGGCGAAGGCCTCATCTGAGGTGTTCACGCCAGGCGACATTTCGATCAGCTTCATGAGTTGGGCGGGCAGGCAGAAGTGCATACCGACGACCCGATCCTGACGGTCGCACCCAGCGGCGATCTCAGTGATCGACAAAGTCGACGTGTTAGAAGCGAACAGGGTTTCCGGTTTACAGATGCCGTCCAGCGCGCCGAGCAATTCTCGCTTAACGCCCAGATCCTCAAAAACGGCTTCGATAACCAAATCACAATCGGCGAGAGCGTCCATGTCCGTGCTGGCCGAAAGGCGGGCCAAAGCCGCGTCCCGTTCCGCGGCCGCCATCTTGCCCCGGTCCACGGACTTACCAAAAAA
Source organism: uncultured Magnetovibrio sp. (assembly GCA_964576415.1). Classification (GTDB taxonomy): domain Bacteria; phylum Pseudomonadota; class Alphaproteobacteria; order Rhodospirillales; family Casp-alpha2; genus UBA3470. The sequence goes on from CAZNWX010000355.1 coordinate 371, forward strand.
ACCCTCGGTCTGACCCCGGGCCCGATCCAGAACTTCCATGGACGTATCAAAGCAGGCGGTCTCGAACCCCGCCCGCGAGGCAACGATGGCAATGCCAGCACCCATGGTGCCGCCGGCGCCGCAGACACCGACCTTTTGGATGTTTGTGCTCATTTGACCCGGAAACTCCTTCCGATGAGTTGACGGTGCACCTGGTTGGTGCCCTCCCAAATCTGCGTGATCTTGGCATCGCGCATTAGGCGTTCCACACGATAATCAGTGATGTAACCGTAACCGCCGTGCATCTGGACAGCTTCGGTGGTCATCCGCATGGCGAGATCGGACGCCCGCATTTTGGCAATCGATGCTTCCTGCCCGTAATCCGTCTCGCCGGCGGCGATCAGAGCCGCAACGTAATCAATCCACGTCTCGACCATCGCCAGTTCGCTGGCGAGATCGGCTATCAGGAATTGATTGCCCTGAAAGTCGATGATCTCTCGACCCGACTGCTCGCGTTCATTCATATAGGCGATCTTGTCAGCGATAGCGGCCCGCGCGATGCCCAAAGCATGGGCGGCAACGGAGGGCCGGGACTTGTTGAGCGAAGAGAGAAGGATCTTCAGGCCGCCCCCCGGTTCGCCGAGCAGATTGGCGCGTGGTACCCGGCAACCGTTGAACAACAGGGGCACCGTGGTTGCCGCCCGATGACCCATCTTCTCTTCCTTCGGACCCGCTTCGAAACCTGGCGACCCTCTCTCAAGGATCAGCACCGAGATGGCCTGACGCGGGTCCTCGATCTCACTCCATTTTCCAAACAGAAGGATCAACTCCGCTCGGTCGCCGTTCGAGATAAAGGACTTAGAACCATCAATGATGATCTCGTCGCCATCGGGAGTGAACCGGGTCTTCATGCCGGTGGCGTCCGATCCGGCCGAAGGCTCGGTGATCGCTAGCGATCCCAGGCCGCCCCCCGAAATACGCGGCAACAGGCGGGTCTTCTGTTCCTCCGTGCCGAGGTCGATTAGCGGCTTCATGCCGTGGAAATTAGTTGCGTAGATTATCCCCGTGGACGCGCAAGCCGCCGATATGATCGAGACGCACTCCAAATACAGCCGATAGGACATGAGTGCGCCGCCGTAGGCCTCCGGCACGAAGATGGCGTTCATGCCGAGTTTATTGAGGGCCGCCATGCTGGTTTCTGGATAATCGCCGGACTTGTCGTAGCCCACGGCCGCCGGCGCGATAACATCTTCGGCAATGCGCATCACCTGATCAAGGACCAGGCGCTCTTCTTCCATCCATGGGCGCTGCGCGTTCAAACGGTCGAAAATGGTCATCAATGATTCATCCCCTGCCCGCCGTCGATGTAAATAGTCTCGCCGGTGAGGAATGGAATATCTTCGCAGATCAGCGCCGCAACCAACCGGGCCACATCATCCGGCTTGCCGGGTCCGCCTGTAGGCACCCGGCCCGCCAGCCAATGCTGCACCTTTTCGCGGCCCAGGTAATCGGTGTTCAAATCCGTTTCTATGTAACCAGGCGCCACATCGATGACACCGATGCCGTCCGACGCCCATTCCACGGCCATGCAGCGTGTCATCGCCGCCACGGCGGCTTTCGACGCGCAGTAGGGAAGATTGTGCGGCACGCCCATCTTGTCGAAAAAGGACCCGATGTTGACGATCTTGCCACGACTTTCCTTAAGGTGGGGATAGGCCTCGCGGGACGCAATCATCACCGCCTTGGCGTTCAGGGTCATCACCTTCTCATACTGATCCGTTGTGAGTTCAGCGATAGGACTGCCAATATAAAGGCCGGCGTTATTGACCAGTGCGGCGATACCGCGTTCGGCGCCTATTGCGCCGATGCGCTTTCGGACCTGGTCTTCGTCGGTCATATCGCAGATGAAGGCGTCGCCCACGACAGCGCGACCGGTCCGAGACAGACCGATAACGGGAAGGCCGCGCTTGTCCAATTCGACGGCGATAGCCGCGCCGATGCCCTTGGAGGCACCGGTGACGATTACGCAAGGATCAGCCATCTTTAAATACCGCCTTCCGCTTCTCTTCGAAAGCCGCCATACCCTCGCGGCAATCATCCGTCGTGAACGCTAGCAGATTGAGGTCGCGCTCCTTCTTCAGGCCCGCGTGAATAGGGTTGTCCAATGCCGTCATCACCGCTTCGCGCGCATATTCCAAAACAGGCAGGCTGAAACACGTGATCGATTCCGCAAAAACAAGCGCGCCCGTCATGCCGACGCCCTTGATGATCTTATGAACCAGGCCGATATGCTCCGCCTCCTCGGCATCAACCGTGCGCCGACCAGGCGCGGCAGCCGTTGGGTCCCGCCGTAACCGGGAATGATCCCAAGCTTAATTTCGGGCAAGCCCATTTTCGCGTTCGGAGTCGCAACCCGAAAGGTGCAGGCTAGCGCTAACTCAAGGCCGCCGCCAAAGGCATAGCCATTGATTAGGGCAATGGAGGGGATGGCGAGCGCATCCAGTTTCGCAAACGTTGTCTGTCCTTTCCCC
>CAZNWX010000356.1:0-2873 GCA_964576415.1 uncultured Magnetovibrio sp.
GTGCACCGCCTCGATCAATACCTGAAACGGGTGCGCGCCGGAATGATCAATCCCGCGCCCAATATCATCGCCGACGACCGCGCACCGGCGCTGGCAATAATTGACGGGGATGGCGGCCAGGGCCAAGTGGTAGCGGCGCGGGCCTTGGAATTGGCCATGTCAAAGGCGCGGGCCAACGGTATCGCCTACGTGGCCGTAAAAAATTCTAACCACTTCGGTGCCACAGCGCCCTACGGCTTCGCCGCTTCCGTGGCGGCCATGGCGCTCATGTGCGGCACCAGCGCCTCGCCGGCCATGGCGCCCTTCGGCGGACGGGATTTGAAGATGGGCAACAACCCCTTTGGGTTTGCCGCGCCCAGGCGCAGCGGCGCGCCATTCATCCTGGACATGGCCATGAGCGTCGCCGCGCGCGGCAAGATGCGTAAACTCCGCGATGCGGGCGAAGCGATGCCCATCGGTTGGGCGCTGGACGCCGCCGGCAACCCGACCACCGACCCGGCCGCTGGTCTGGACGGGTTCATCCAGTTCATTGGCGGCCACAAGGGCTACGGGTTGTCGTTGATGGTGGAAATGCTGGGCGGGCTCCTGTCCGGCGGCCAGTTCCTCGACGACGTCGGCGACATGTGGGCGGAGGAGGAGCCGCAGGGCGTCAGCCACTTCTTCATCGTCATCGACCCAATCCGACTCATGGGCGCCGGCGATTACTATGAACGGATGGAAAGCTTCGTGAGCAAGGTCAAATCCTCTGCGCCGTTTCATGAGGGCGGCGAAGTTTTAATCCCCGGTGAGATGGAATACCGCGCCATTCAGGAGCGGCGTGAAACCGGCATCCCGTTGGCGGCTGAATTGCTGGACACGGTCAAACGGTTGGCTACGGCGTGACTGGCGCGACAGGCCCTATCGCGCACATACTTCAGTCATCTTCGAGTCTGCCGCAGCGCAGGAGCCAACAACCATGGTTCTTTTCTCTAAACAAACCTTCTTTTCACGGCTTTCGCTCCGAATTTTTCTTATTCCTCTGGACAATGACCCGTCTTCGAAAAGCAATTTTCGCTATACGTTGGCGTCAATCGTCATCCAGGATCTGCTGCAACCGGTCTTCGGCGACTTGAATATCGACGCCGGCCCGCTCGGACTGCAATAACATAGCGACACGGGAATCACGTCCGCCCCATCCCCGGTTCATAGCTTCGGTAAGCTCGGCCAGGGTCGTGTGCGCCAATTTCATGGGCACCTCGAACTCGCGGCCCACCTCGCAGGCCAGTGCCACGTCCTTTCTCGCCAGGGCCAAAGCGAAGTCGGGTGGATCGAACTTCGCCGGCAGGAAATTCCGATACAGCGTGTCAAAGGTCCGCCGTCGCCCAAGCGCACCCTGACGTACGGCCTCCCATATGGCGTCCGGCTTCAATCCCGCCTTCACCCCCATGGTGAAGGTCTCGGCCAGTGCCGTCTGGATGATATAGCCTGACAGATTGTGGACCAGTTTGGCCACGGACCCAGCCCCGATGGGCCCGATGTAAAGCGCCGCGTCGCTCATTGCCTCAAGAACCGGCTTGTGGACGGTGAACACGTCTTCGTCGCCACCGACCCAGATCGCCATTTTCCCGCTCTTGGCACCGTCCGGTCCGCCGGAAACCGGCGCGTCCAAAAGCGCCCCTCCCTTTTCCGCAAACCTCGCGTGCAGTTCGCGCATCACGGTCGGCGAATTAGTCGACAAGTCAAAATAAGCCTGCCCCACCGAAAGGCCGGCAAGAATGCCGTCGTCGCCTAGCGCCACGGCCTGAACCTCCGTCGGGCCGGGTAAGGAGGTGAACACGACCTCGCTTGCTGCTGCGACCTCCCGTGGTGTGTCCGCCCAAGTCGCCCCTAACTCAAGGTGCGGATCGGCGCTTCGGCGATTGATGTCATGCACCACCAATGAATGCTGACCTCGGATGACGTTTAGCGCGATGCCCGCGCCCATAGTGCCCAAACCGATAAAGCCCACCTTCATAATGAATTCCCCATCCTCGTTTTAGCAACGCTCAAAAATCGTATCAGCCTCGGTTAGAGGGGTATACGTGCGGCCGTTTCAGAGCCCGTTGCGACTAAATCCTTTGCAATTTTCGCAATTTTAACCCATCTTACGAGAGCCGGCTTGCCGGCTATGGCGATAAACGCGTTGCGGAATAAGCGTTGCGGACCCGGGGGCAGTGCCCGGCGCCTCCACCAATTATCTCCCCTCGCCAACCATCCTTTGGGATCATGGCGCGAGGGGAATTTAGGGGGGCGAAACAGGATCGACGTGCGTAGTAAAGGCAATGGCTTTCGCTCGGTGGGGTACCGCCGATACCGGTCCATTTATAATAGTTGCTAATGACAACTATGCTCCGGTTCGTGCCGCTGCTTAATGCAGTCGTACAACCGACACTTTAAGTCCTAGGTGTTAGCCCACTTAGGCGGGGTTCGGGAGGCGCCTGGCAACAGAAGCCTCCCACTTTCATTTTGGCCCCGTAATCCCCGATCTAGTTACATTCGTAACCAAGCACCATTGTCCATCAGGTTTTCGTCAGCCCCTCACCTTAATTCTTCCGAAAACCTGCGTATAAATTGGGGCCTACAAGGGGATGAGAACAGTATGAAACACCGTCTTATATAGGCCGCGGTAATGCTGGCGGTTGTCGACGTCACCGCAAATCCAGTGAACGCGGCACCAGCGACGGTCATCTGCGCTCCATGGCGACCCGATGTCGCGGTGATGTGGTGTTTCTCATCCACGACGCTCAGAACACCGGCCTTCGTCTCCGACGGAGGCGACTGCTCGCTGACCTTTAGCAAACCACCCAAGTACAAAGCTAAATGTTGCACCTTCACCATCATCAAGACCTTCAAAC
>CAZNWX010000357.1:0-584 GCA_964576415.1 uncultured Magnetovibrio sp.
GACGATGATTGCTGTAAACAAGTCGGTGCCGAAATACTTGGTCGCAAGTGCGGAGGCATAGGCTCCGACGGCTAGGAACCCGCCGTGTCCAACTGTGACCAGCCCTGTGTAGCCGGTCAGGATGCTAACGCCCTGCGCTGCCACAATGTACATGATGATGAGTGTTGCCTCAGAGGCCATCCAACCCTCGACGCCGGGCATCATGGGAAACAGCGCGGCGACTACGAATAGCCAGATCATTGCTGCCCAATTTCGCCGCTTTTCTCTGGCCTTTCGGGCCGAAACTTCCGTCCAGGGCAAGGTGGAAGCCTCATTAGGTTTAGATGATTGAATTTCCATAGCTTAGACTTCCCGACGTTTCTGGATGCCAAACAAGCCCTGTGGACGGAACGCGAGAAGCAAAACGATCATGGCGAAGGCTGTTGCGGTCTTGAAGTGTGAGCCGAGATACCCGCCTGCGAGGTTCTCTACGACGCCGATCATCAAGGCGCCAAGGATGGCGCCGGGGATGGAGTAGAGTCCACCAAAGACGGCTGCTACGTAACCCTTCACGAGTACCTCATCCATCATTTCCGGAGCCACAT
>CAZNWX010000357.1:594-2871 GCA_964576415.1 uncultured Magnetovibrio sp.
GATGATTGGTGCGATCAGCACGCCTGCGAAAGCGGCCAGAAAGCCGGCCATGCCCCAGGTCAGGAGCACAATGAAACGCACCGGAATGCCCATCAGTTTGGCCGTCTCCGGATCGTCGGTCACGGCACGCATGGCGATGCCTTGTTTAGTGAACTTGAAAAAGACGAATAGCACCAAGCCAATTCCCGCGGCCCAGGCCATGTTGACTAGGTGCCCCTGGCTGATGATACCACCGATAATCTCAATGGGTGTCGGGTCAAAGGTGATTGGAAACGCCTTAGTATCGCGGCCCCAGAGATACCCAGCAACGCCATGCAGGATGTAGTACATGCCGAGGGTCGCGGTAAACAGCGTGAGCCAATCCGAATCAGCAATCTGACGCATCACCAGACGTTCAACCAGAATGCCGAGACCAATGCAGCCAATAACAGCGCCGGCGAGAGCGAGATAATAATTCGCTCCGAAATCCTTGATTAGGATCACAGCCAAGAAGGCGCCGATCATGGCAAAGTCGCCCTGAGCAAGGTTGATGGTCCGCGTGTTGCGGAACACAACCACCACTGCCACCGCGGTCAAGGCATAGAGGCTACCGGTCGCAAGTCCACTGATCACCTGTTGACCAAACACACGCATCTCCCCGTTTCACGTGGTTAGGATTCCAACAGTTGATACTCATCATCAAAATCTCACGATAGAAGTGTTTTTCTTGTTGTTCAGGCTCGCCTAGAGATCACGATGAATACCCCTATATGAAATCAACGATCGTTATCTAAGCACAGAAGTATGACCTTATTGAAAATGGGGGTATACGCAGTCTTCATGCCCCCCTCCAGTCCATGCGCCAGATGCATGGCAGCGGTTGGCAAGAGGGAATAGTGACGGCCCAGGCATTTGATTGCCGGTCCATTTACCGCCTTTGGAAAATAGGGGAAGGTCCGCGAGGAGCCATTTTCCGAAGTCAGCGAAGATTACGAAATGCATAAATTTCGTCGCGTGACATCTAACGATGACGACAGGGGTCACGTCCCTCGGCGGGGTGTTTTCGTCCAACTTCTGATGGACCAAACCGTGGGACATTATCGCCGCTGAAGAATGTCTTCGCGAAGAAACCCTATTGCGTGCGGCGCTTGTTCATCTTCCTGATGACATACTTCTGAAAATGTTCGTTCCCTTCATAGCCCTTCGCCTTAACCCATTCGAACATCGCCTTGAACGTAAGTCCGCCGAAGGCGCCAGGCATGCTCGCCACCTTGATCTCATGACCAGGTTTGCCCGTCGACAGGGCAGCAAATTCGGGAATGAATACGATCGTCGGCGTGAAAATCACGCCCCAACGTTTCGCCAGTGCCTTCTCCGGCATGGTCTTGCCGTCAAAGTCGGTCACGCTTCGGCTGCCCCAGAGATTCATCTGCACCACGTCGAAGTTCTTTCGCACGTAGTCATTGATGGACTTCTGAGCCAGGACCTCGGTCTGCATCTTCGTGCAATATATGCAGCCCACCTGCTCGAAAATGATGGCCAGACGTTTTCCGGCCTCATCCGCTTCCTGTAGATCGTCTTTCAGATCAAGGAACGAATCCTTGAACCATTTGTGGTGATAGAGCCCATCATCGGACCGGATCGGCTTGATCAAACCCTCGGCCACGGCAGGGCCGACCAAGCCGGTCACAACAAAAGCCAGCCAGGCGGTCGCGAGAAACTTAACAATTTTGATGTTCACCCTACCCTCCTTGTTCAACTTCTGACGCGCTCAAGCTATCATCATATGCAATTTATATAAATTACCGAGCCTGAATATCATGGGCCATCCATCAGCATGGTGATGCCGTCGTCCCGGCCTGCTTTTCGGTCCCGCGGTCGCGACTGCGCTGGCCTTAATAATGGATCACCCGCCAATCGCAAGGTCTCCTGGAAAAAATCCTTGGCCCATTCCGCGCATGAGAGCGCGATGCACTCGTGACGGTCGCTTTGGATAGTCTTCATGACCCGGGAACGCCAGTCGTATTGATAAAGTCGTCGCGCTGCAGGGCCACCCGCGGGTCGTCGATGTTGCCCAAAACATCGACTAGCAGGACCAGTTCCAAATTCACTAGTACGGCACGGGCTGGCGCCCAGGCAAAAAGCCTGCCTGCCTGCCGAAATAAAGAAATTTGTTCTCTCATGTCCCATGGTTGATGATGAAAACATTCATTGCCCCCCACGACAATCGGAAGCACCCATGAGTTTCGACAACGTGAAAGCCCTTCTTTTCGACACCTTCGGTACTGTCGCCGATTG
>CAZNWX010000358.1:0-2856 GCA_964576415.1 uncultured Magnetovibrio sp.
CCCGCGCGGTGACCGCGGCCTTGAGGCGGAGCGCTGCCTCGTCTGCAGGAGTGAGGCGGATGCCTGCCAGTTGGCCGCAACGTTTGGGCGCTACTTGGTCTTCCAGGTGCAGGGCGGCGACGCCGGCCTGGAGGTATTCCTCCACGGTGCGAGAGATGTTGAGGGGGCCGCCGTAGCCCGTGTCCGCATCGGCGATTACGGGAATGTCGACGGCGCGAACCATGTTGCGAGCGTGGTCGGCCATTTCCGTTAGGGTCAGGAGGCCGAGGTCCGGAGTGCCCAGCCGCACTGACGTTGCCCCGAAGCCGGTCATGTAGGTGGCGTCGAACCCAGCCTGTTGCACGAGGCGTGCGGTGAGGCTGTCTGGTGCGCCGGGGGCGGCGACGATTTTGGGTTGCGCGAGGCGGGTCTTCAGGGCAAGGGCGGCGGACATGGCAGGTTCCTCTCGTCATGGGGTGATCCGACCATAGCGGCCTAGCGCGGGCCTGTCGATTTGGCCAGGTTGCCGAATCCGAAACGCCGGCCCCTTGACTCTAAATGGCCGGGCTCGGAGCCTAATGGAAACCGAGGAGGAACCGGCGATGCCCGAATTGGACTTGGCGCCCGGCGAGGCGCTCTACTACGAATATAACGCTGCCACCCGCCACATGCAGACCTTCATCTTTGTGAACGCGCTGACAGGTAATACGGGCATGTGGTCGGGGAGCATCTGCGAAACCCTGCAGACGGCTGGCTACGGGACACTGGTCTACAACTTCCGCGGCCAGGAGAATACGGCCTTTGGTGATGCAACGGCGTTGACGCCCTCGCTCATCGTCTCGGACCTGTGCGCCCTTATCCATCACGTGAAGCCACCGTCGCCGATCCTGGTGGGGCTCTCCATTGGAGGGCTATTCGCGGCGCAGGCGTGTTTGGCCGGCGCCGATACCACGGGGCTGGTGTTTATCAACACGCTTCGGAAGCCGACCCAGCGGCTCAACTGGATCAATCGGGCTATGGTGGACCTGGCTCGCGTGGGTGGCGGGCGTATGGTGATGACCGCGAATATTCCGGTGATTGCGTCGCCGGACCTGATCGCCAATTTGTGGGACGCCACCTTTGTGGAGCAACCCTTCGAAGCGCCGGACCCGACGGACGGACTGTTCCGGCTCATGGAAGGGTCACTCGCGACGGAATGGGATTTCCCCTATGAGAAGTTGGCCCATCCGGTGCTGATCCTGACAGGGGAGCACGACCGTCTGTTTCGCATAGATGCGGACGTGAACGAACTGAAAGGGCGCATTCCAGACGCCGAGGAAAAACGTTATTCCGACGCCGGGCATCTGATCCCGTTGGAGGATCCGGATGGGTTCACGGATGATCTGTTGGGCTTCGCACGGCGCTGCGCGGCGGTGGGCTGAGACCGGTCCATGGACTTTGCCTACGGCCCGGACCTGCGCCGACGGATCACCGACCGTCTAGACCAATTTCCCCACCAACCCCTTGACCGCGAGGGCTTGCGCCACGCAGCCGTGGGCGTCGTGATTATCGGTGGCGGGCAGGGAGGTGAAGGTCGGATCCTGCTGACAAAGCGGCCCGAACACCTAAACCGGCACGGGGGCCAATACGCGTTGCCGGGCGGACGCCTGGACGATGGAGAAACACCCGAGCTGGCAGCGCTCAGGGAGTTGGACGAGGAGATGGGTCTCTGCCTGGACGGTGCGGCGGTCATGGGCCGACTGGACGACTATCCTACCCGGTCGGGGTTTCGGATCACCCCTATCGTCATCTGGGGGCCGGCAGAAGCCGAACTGAACCCGGATCCCAACGAGGTGGCCCGGGTCTTCCATCCGTCCTTGAGGGAACTGAACCGCCCCGAACTCCCGGAGTTTCGCGACTCGGACGCAGGCGAGAACCCGGTGCTCAGCGTCCGCCTGCCGACGACTGGAGGCTCGGTCTTTGCGCCAACGGCGGCAGTCCTGTACCAGTTCCGCGAAGTGGCGCTTCGGGGAGACGCCACCCGGGTCAGCCATTTCGACCAACCCCAGTTTGCCTGGAAATAATTCTGATTCCGTCGAATTGACGACGCCATAGGAGGCACCCCATGCAGAACTCAGCCGACCCCCCAGCCTATTTCGAACACATCAGAGATGGCCATTTCTGCGCTAATTCGCCCGCACGGGGACCATGGTCGGTGGATCATTGCCATGCTGGACCGGTGGCCGGGTTGATTGCTCGAGCGCTTGAGCATGCCTTGCCGGAGAAGGTCTTGACCCGTATGACGTTGGACTTGGTACGGCCAATCCCAATGTCTGGGTTCCAGATCACCACGGACGTGGATCGCGACGGTCGCACGCTGGGCCAAGCGCGCGTAAAACTCGCGGATACCGACGGCAATATCTGTGTCACCGGTTCGTCAATGCACTTAGTGCGTGGCGATTTTGCCTACATGCCGACAGCGCTCGTGACATCGCTGAAGCGGGCCGATGCGGCGGCGGGGCCGACCCCGCTGGCCCGAGGTAAACACGGTGAGCCGTCGTTTTCGGACTTCATCGACGTTGCCTATCCAGATGGAGTGCCTGACAAGCCGACCAACTCAACCGGGCCCGCGAAGCTTTGGATGAAGACCCCGCCCTTGTTAGCCGACGAAACGCTATCCACCGCTCAGCGGCTGTGCCCCCTGGCGGATTGTGGTAACGGTATTTCCCGCAACGCTGATTTCTATGATATCACCTTTATGAACACGGACCTGACCATCCATTTCCATCGGGAGACGGACGCAGATTGGTTCCTTTCGGATTGCATTTCGCACTGGCAGAGGACGGGTATCGGCTTGGCCCAGGCGGTGCTCAGCGATGATGACGGGCCCGTAGCGAC
>CAZNWX010000359.1:0-2837 GCA_964576415.1 uncultured Magnetovibrio sp.
ACGCTCATATTATTGCGCGGATGCTCCAAAAGCTAATTCCAGGATTAGAGGCGTTTTATCACATATTTTTCGCAGTTGCAGCAACGCAATCAAAATAATTTTGTCTACCGATATCCAATCAACCCGTTGAAAAAATAACATTATTCTCCGATCGATCTTAAATTCGTCTAAATCCGAGGTTCCTGGTCGGTCATCGTCTCAGAAGGCGGTTGTAAGCCGGTGCACATGGGCTACATTATCTGTCAGGCCAATTCGACGTTCGCGACCATCATAATTGAGGGGAATATGAGATTCCGTTCAGTAGCAGGTCTGGTGGGTGTTTGCGCCCTACTTTCGGCCTGCGGTTCCATAGAGAATGAGACGTGGCACCCCGCGTTTTCCTGGGATAGCAAACGGGTCTTCGTAGCGCCCGGCGTCGACTCGGCACCCAATATTACCTGGGAATGCACGACCAACCAGGAGAAAGCCGCTGAAGCGGCGAAATGGGAAGATGCCGTGACGGTCGCAGAAACCATCAAGGATCAGGTTTACCAATCGGGGCTGATCTCCCTGAAAGTCGGCGTGCCGCACATCATCACGGTGACAAACCTTGACGATCAAGCGCGTTCGTTCCGCGCGCCAGGCCTGTTCGCGAAGTCCTCGGTGCTAAAAATTGTTCACGAAGGTATAGACGTGACCGCGTCTTGCCTACAGGCGGTTGCTGTGGCGCCGCAGAAAACGTCAGAAATCCATCTCGTTCCCCTCGAGAAGGGATATTTTGACTATCGTGAGACCTTCCTTTCGCCACCAATCCTGACAGAAATAACGACCTTGGGGGCCGTCGGCCTCGCCTACGTTTATTAGTTATTTCGCGGCTCTCGTCCCTACGATTGGCTTATCCCCCATTCACGGTCGACGATGGAACGAAACCTTGACCTGCGACATCCTCGACGGTCTTTACCGCAAATCAGGGCAAACCGTCGCCCTGGCCCGTATGGTAAGTGTTGTGCTGGAACATTATGGTCGGGTCGGTCTTGTTGTCACCCTCGCTCCCATCCATCAGGCTCGCGGCAGCACACGCTCCTTAGCCCGCTTCGATTTATGGCGAACATCGCCCACGCGGTGAGGATAGATGAAACCAGCATTCTGATACGCAGTGTCTTTGAGGCCAGTGGCGAGCGGCCCAGGACACTCAGACAGCGGTGGGAAACTCGGACTCCCGCTAATACTTTCGCATCAAACCAACCAACCGACCCTGAATTTTAACCTGATCAGGTCCAAAGATTCGGGTCTCATAGGCCTTATTGGCGGGTTCAAGGGCAATCGATGCGCCTTTGCTGCGCAGACGTTTCAAGGTGACTTCCGTATTCTCCAAGAGAGCTACAACAATACTGCCATTGTTGGCCGTATCTGAGCGCTCGATGACCACCGTATCGCCATCGTGAATGCCCGCTTCAATCATCGAATCGCCTTCCACTTCCAAGGCGTAATGTTCAGATCCCGCGCCAAGCATACCCGCGGGCACATCGACCGTATGCGAAGTATCGCGAAACGCTTCAATGGGGGTCCCCGCAGCAATGCGCCCATACAGCGGCAGTTGCAGCGCCTCAGAATCCGCTGTCACCATGGTTCCCGGCATGGCGAAATCCCCTTTGAAGTCTCCGCGGATCACATTAGGGGAGAACCCGCTCGAGTGTTTTGCCGGCAGGGTCGGCGCGTAATCCATATTTTCGGGCAACCGCAAAACCTCAAGAGCACGGGCCCGATGCGGCAAACGACGAATGGATCCGCGTTCTTCCAATCCTGTGATCAAACGGTGGATGCCCGACTTTGACTTCAGGCCCAAGGCCTCTTTCATTTCGTCATAGGACGGTGAAATTCCCGTATCGCGTAGCGTTTGGTGAATGAAAGTCAGAAGTTGATGTTGTTTGCGAGTCAGCATGGGCTGTTCCTCTCACGGCCAAAATTGCGAGCACAAATTGGAAAAATAAAGTAGAACAAAAGCAAAATTTCTCAAATGTTCTACTTAAGTTCACGAACAGTGTCAATAGAGTTCCCACATATACGCAGATATTGGACAACATTCTCCGAATATAGCGTGTCCCGAGGGTCGACCGGTCACCGGCACACTGGGGCGAGGGTGATCAGAACCCGGAAATGCCTGTATCCAGCCGGGTGATAAGGACCAAATCACCGGCTTTTGCGGCAGGGGCCTCGGGGGCACGGATCACCATGCAATCGGCCGCCGCAAACCGTGCCATCATGGCGCTGTCCTGACGCTCGAAGGGGGTGGCGCACAACTGCCCATCCGCATCGTGGCGAAGGGTTGCCCGCATGAAATCCTGGCGAATGCCGTTCTGCGGCAAGTCACGCCCCAAACGCACCGTTTCCGTCCGTAGTGCGCCGTCACCGGTTCCCAACATGACTTCCACCGCCGCGCGAAGGAAAATCGCGGATGTCACGCCGGCGGAAACCGGATTGCCCGGAAGCCCCAACAGAGGGATCCCGTCCCAGGTTCCAAAGATCAGAGGTTTGCCCGGTCGCATGGCGACTTTGTAGAAGTTTAGATCCAATCCCTCGGCGCCCAGGACACGGCGCACCAGGTCATAATCCCCCACCGAAGCGCCGCCAATGGTCACCAACACATCGGCACCCTTGGCGCCGGCCAGCGTTTTGCGGAGCGAAGCCTCCGTATCCTGAGCAATGCCCAGGTTCACCGGCGTGCCGCCCAATACCCGCACAAAAGCGCCCAGCGCCAGGCTATTGGAACTGATAATCTGGTCCGCGCCCATGGGGTCTCCCGGCATTACGATTTCGTCACCTGTGGCGATGAAGGCAACCCGAGGACGTCGACGGAC
>CAZNWX010000360.1:0-2835 GCA_964576415.1 uncultured Magnetovibrio sp.
GCAGGGCAAAGGCGTTATTATCAACATGTCCTCCACGTCTGGCATCCGATATTCCGGTCATCCTCATACAGCATACGCGGCAACAAAGGCTGCGATCATCCAGTTCAGCCGTTCCGTCGCCATTCAGTACGCAAAGAAGGGCATCCGCTGTAACTCCATCCTGCCAGGCCTCATGCACACGCCCATGGTTGAGGCTCGCCTCGCTGGCCACCGGGCCGGCGGCGACGTGGACAAGATTGTCGCAGACCGCAACGCAGCTATACCCATGGGTTGGGCTGGCGATGGACGTGATACGGCCAACGCGGCCCTATTCTTGGCCTCGGACGAGGCCCGGTTCATCACGGCGACAGAAATCATCGTCGATGGCGGCCGCTCCGCCGCCAGCCCTTACTGACCCCACAATGTTAAAAGCGGCAGAGATGCTCGAGGATCGGGTTATCATCATCACCCATGCAGATCACTTCGTCGGTCCTCCGTCGACCAGCGTGTTAGCCGACTACGGTGCGACCGTTGTCTGTCACGGCGGCAAACCAGGGAAAGGCGCCACCGCTGCCAAAGCCGAGACACCTGATTCTTTAGTGCAGGAGGTGATTGCCAAGCATGGCCGTATCGACGCGTTGATCTGCAACGACGCCCATCTGGCCATTCGCGCGCGGAGCGGGGAACGCTTTGGTTAAGTCGCTCTCGCTAAAGCTCACACCCTTCAATATCCAGGTCAACGCTATCGCCCCCAATTCGACCTACTTCCCGCCGGAGCTTCGGGCCAACGAAAAGGCAATGACCAAAATGCTTTCCAACATTCCGGCAAGACGCCTTGGAAAACCGGAAGAGGTGGCAGAAACCATCGCCTTCTTTGTCTCCGATAAGTGCAGCTATATCACTCGCCACGTGGTACCGATTTCCGGTGGCTGGGCCTGATTTCGATGGACCCCGCCGCACAACAAGAACTCGTCACACAGTTAGCAGAATTGCGGCGAAACGGCTACCAGCAAAGCGGTCTCGAGCCGGCATTGGTGCCGCCCGACGCGGACACCGCCTATGAAATCGCCGCCATGGTTGCCGACGAACTTGGCTGGGAGGTCGTCGGCTGGAAGATCGCAGCCACCAACAAGAAAATGCAGGCGGCATTGCGCACCGACGCCCCCATTTACGGAAGGGTTTTTTCAGGTCACGTCAAAAGCGCACCGATCACCGTCGCCCATGCACCGCTGTGCAATCCCATTCCGGAAGTCGAATACCAGGTGCGCCTTGGCGCCGACCTTCCGCCCTGCGCTCAGCCGTATACACGTGCCCAAGTTGAAGCAGCGACCGCAGCAATAAGTATAGGGATCGAATTGGCTGAATGCCGGTTTATCCATGACGACAACTTTCCCGCGCTGCCGGCAATCCTCGCGGACGGTGCCGGCAGCGGGACGTTGATCTTAGGACCAGAAATTAAGGATTGGCGGAACCAGGACATAACAAATCAGGAGGTTGTCCTGAGCGTCGACGGCGTTGAATGTCGTCGGGGCCGGGCAGAGAACACCGTTGAGCACCCGATCGTCCCGCTCACGTGGCTGGCCAATAGGCTGTCGCGTTCAGGCATTGGCATGAAAGCCGGTCAGGTGATAAGCACCGGCACCTTGACAGGCATGCTCCGGCCGAAGCCCGGTGAAACCTATCGTGCTAATTTTGGTCCTTTCGGCGACGTGACTATGACGCTCACTTGACGGCGTTATTTGTCGAAAGGCGGCGTTTCGCCGGCTGGCAATGGGACCTCAAACGTGTTCAGGATACCGGAAATCACGCCATAATATCCGGCTAAGATGACCAATTCGACAATGCCTTCGTCACCCAATTCCGCGTGAGCGACGGCATAGGCGGCATCGCTGACCTGCTGGGTTTCTGTCAATTCACGGACAAAGGTATGGATTGCAGTCAGGTCCGAAGCATCACCCGGCAGCGGCGCTTGATCGTAAATGGCTTGGATCAGATCCGGGGCTACACCAACGCCTTCGGCAATCCGTGCGTGCGCCCACCATTCGTATTGGGCCCGCCAGTGTCTGCCGACAGTAAGGATAGCAACCTCGCGTTGAGCGTCGTTAAGGGCACCTTCAAATCGCAATAGCTCGCCCAATCTCTGGACCACCGCGCCGGCGGCCGGGTGGTGTAGCATGGCATTAAAGGGACCACGCATAGCACCGTCAGGACCTAGGAAAGCATCTAAGGACCGGCCGATGCTTCGTTTTCCACCCGTGAGCGTTTCAAACAGAGCGCGTTGGTCGTTATTTAGATTGTTGACGAGCAGGCCGGTTAGTCGGGGCATGGTGGACCTCTTGGTATGTAATGACGCTGGAAATTAAGAGATAGATCGGTACAGAACAATCAATCCTTCATAAACTCTATACAGTTGACGTTTACGTAAACGTTAACTAAAATAACTTGTTATTTTGAGGTATATTTTGGGAGAGAGACGACGAGCAACCGGCGCCCATCACTTTCCGCGGAAGCTGGTACCCCAACGATTACAACCATCTAGAGAAAAAGAACGACTATATTGAACAAATCGACAATGCTACACGGAATTTCATGACTGAATGCGGCCTTTCTCAGTCTTACATCGAAGCCCGAGACATTTGCCTTTCCGCAATGAGACATAACATCAAATACAAATGCACACTTTGGGATTTCGCGGGAGAGAAGTATCGGTTGCGGAGCGTCATGACCAAGGGCGAAACGGGCAAGGTCGCCGCCAAAATCGAACACCCGGCAGTGTACTTAGATACGACGAACGGGCGTGCCAGGAGATTTCCTGCAGAGATCCTGGTTAAAGTTCGTGCCTATGTAGGAAATCGG
>CAZNWX010000361.1:0-2833 GCA_964576415.1 uncultured Magnetovibrio sp.
CGACGTGATCGTCTTGCTGACTGATCATTCTGGTTTTCGCAATCACCCCCCGATTCCCCGCGGCGATCAGAAGGTCATCGACACACGGGGCGTCTGGAGAAAGACCTAATGCGTGCCGTCATTTGCCATAAATTCGGCTCGATCGAAGATTTAATGCTGGAGGACGTGGCCCCGCCGCCCACGGCAGCCGATGAGGTGCGGATTCGCGTACGCGCGTCCGGTGTTAGCTTCGCAACAGGCCTTATCGTCGCCGGAAAGTACCAGCGCAAACCGCCACGTCCCTTTGCGCCCGGTGCGGAAGTCGCGGGCGAAGTTCTTGAGGTTGGCGCCGAGGTCACGTCCTTTCAGCCTGGCGATCGGGTTTTCGCCAGCGTGGATTGGGGTGGTTGGGCGGAAGAAGCCGTGGCTAAGGATTTCCTAACGCACCCCATACCCGACGGCCTCGACTTTGCACCAGCGACCTTGCTGCCCCTCTCCTACCCCACGTCTTATGCGGCGCTAATTTGGAAGGCCCGAATTCACGAAGGCGATTGGGTCTTGGTGCACGGCTCAGCAGGCGCTGTCGGATTAGCCGCCGTTGAGATCGCCAAAGCCAAAGGTGCGAATGTCATTGCCACAGCTAGCACCGAAGAGAAGCGGACTTTGGTTTCCAAGCACGGGGCAGATGCCGTCATTCCTTATGAAGGGCTCCGCGATGCGGTTAGGGACACCACCAGCGGCCACGGGGCGGACATTGTTTTTGACCCCATCGGCGGCGACATCTTTATGGAGTCCTTGCGGGCGACGGCCCGCGAAGGCCGGCTGATCACCATCGGCTATGCTTCCGGAACCATTCCCCAGCCACCAGTGAACTTCCTGCTGGTGAAGAACATGTCCATCCTCGGACTCAATTATGGCACTTACGTGGGATGGAGCCCCGGCGACGATGGTCGGTCGTATGTTGAAAAAAACCGCGCCCTCCACGCTGATATTCGGGCCATGATCGAAGCCGGGCTCCTGAATCCCATCGCGGATATGCGGTTTCCGTTAGAGGAATTCGAAGCGGCCTACGCGGCGGTTGAATCCCGGGAATCCGTTGGAAAGGTCGTCGTCGAACCTTAGGCCGAAATTGCCACCACTGATCCCGATATCCTAAAAGCCATCGCAGAACGGGTGCGATGGGACGCGGAAATCCTTTATCTGAACGCTTCCAATTTACTGGCCGGGCTGCCCACCTCCATCGCGCTAAGTATCTCGGTCTGGGCCTTAGAAGGAAAGGGCGTATTCCGTCTGGGGCGCGGAAATTTCCCAACTTTAGCGCAAGGCCTAAACGAAATAGAAGTCATTACCAAAAGCGGAAACAAACCCATCGTGGATCAAGGGATCTAAGCCGCCTGATACGGGCGGGCCCCGTTCAGGCACCTGACGTGGCGTCGGCCTGCTTTTCCGTATCCTCGTCCCCGAAGTCATCCTCCGTGTAGCCACGGTCTTTTTCGATCAAGCGGACAGAGAAGATGGAAATCTCATAGAGAAAGATCAGGACCATCGCCAACATGACCTGAGAGATGACGTCTGGCGGCGTGATCACGGCGGCGACGACGAAGGAAATCAGGATGGCGTACTTCCGTTTCTCCTTCATTCCCTTCGACGAAATGACACCGATTCGGCCGAGTAGCGTCAACACGACCGGCAGTTCAAAACAGATGCCAAAGGCAAAGATCAAGTTGATGCTGAGCGACAGGTACTCGTTGACCTTGGGCTCGGATACGATAGGCAGGGTGCCTGGTCCACCTTCCAATTCGAAAGCCAGCAAGAATTCATAGGCCCAGGGCATGACTATGTAGTAGACCATGGCCCCCCCCATGAAGAACAGCATTGGCGTCGCCACCAGAAATGGCGCAAGGGCCTTCTTTTCGTGCTTGTACAGCCCAGGTGCTACAAACATCCAGAACTGCATGGAAATGAACGGGAAGGCAATAAACAAGGCCGTAATCAGGGATAGCTTAATGTAGGTAAAGAAGGCCTCATGGAGGGCTGTGAAGATCAGGCGGCGCTGCCCACCCATCTCCTCGAAAATTTCGGCCAGAGGCTGGACCAGGAATTGATAGACATATTCGGCGAAGGGAAAAATCGCTACGAACAGAACAATAACCGACGCGAGGCTCCACATCAGCCGGCTCCGCAATTCGATCAAATGATCGAGTAGCGGCATCTTCGTTTCCTCGACGTTCTGGTCTTGATTTTTAGCCACCAGACCTACCCGTCCGCCTTCGTGATTTCTGGCACATTCTCCCCCGTCGTTTCAACCGCTTGCGCCGGGTCTGCCGTTGATTCCGGAGCCGGCAGCTCGACGAAATCCAACTCCTCCTCCACGCCCGTGTTGGCGAGGCGGTCCGGGTCGGTTTCGTCTTTCAGGCTGTCGACGGCCTTCGACCATTCCTGTTGCTCGTCCGTCATGTCCAATTCCCGCGCAATCATATTGGCCGGATCCAGTTCGTCAGACATGATGGAGTTCGCCTGTTTCTTGATATCGTCCAACTCAGCCTCGCGCACCACGTCGTCCAAACCGTCCTGCAGGTCGCGGGCCATGCCGCGAGCCCTACGAATCCAATGAGTGACGGTGCGTATGGCGCGCGGCAGGTCCTTCGGGCCAATCACGATAATTGCCAAAACCGCGAGAACAAACAGTTCCTGCCAGCCGATGTCGAACATGGCGGACCTATACTCCCAGTCTTCAACCGCAGAGGAATGGCAAGGTGGGCCTGCGCAGATCGGTGCGCGTGGCGAAAAATTCTAAACCCGGCAAACGCCCGCGATTGCCCTCATGTCAACCGTTGGCCGCCTTGTCCTTTTC
>CAZNWX010000362.1:0-2821 GCA_964576415.1 uncultured Magnetovibrio sp.
GAGAAATCCGTGATCTACATTTGTGCGCACAACGCGGATGGCGCCATGGGTCTGGTGATCAATCGGGCGATTGATTCGCTAACGTTTCCAGAGCTTCTTGAACAACTAGAAATTGATCCCGGGAGTGGCGGTGATCAGATCCGAGTTCTATTCGGCGGACCTGTGGAACAAGCACGAGGATTCGTCTTGCATTCGCCCGACTATCTCCAGGATGCTAGCCTTGTCGTTGACGATAACGTCGTCTTGACCGCGCCCATCGACATTCTCCGTGCCATCGCCGACGGCACGGGGCCGAACAATTGCTTGCTTGCACTCGGTTACGCCGGGTGGGGGGCGGGACAATTGGATTCCGAAATCAAGAGTAACGGTTGGCTCAGCGTTGATGCGGATGAGGACCTTGTGTTCGGCTGCGATCTCGATGAAAAGTGGGAACGCGCGATGACCAAGATCGGTATTGACCCGCGCATGCTGTCCGATTCCGCCGGCCATGCCTAGATTGAGGACTAATCATGGGACGAAAGAAACGAGAGAAGGGCGCCGACGGTGCTGGCAACGCTGATGTGTTCATGCGTCAACTGGCTGAGCGCATGGAAGCCTGTCCCGACGCGGAAAGCCTAAATGACCAGGTGCTGATCCCCTTCGCCGCAGCGTTGGAAAACGTCTGCGGCGCGCGTGGGTATGTCCTGAACATCTATGGCGAGTCGTCGAACATCGTCTTCAGTGGTGATCCCGATGATGCCGAGGCCTTGTACTGCCTCATCGATGATTACTTGGAAAGCCGGGTCGACAACGTGTCGTAGTCGCACAGCCCATCGACGGGGCCGATGGCGGCGATGCTTGGCCGCCCGGCGAAGATCCGCCGGGCCACATCCGTCACGCTTGCACGATCGGCGGCATCGATGTGTTGCACGATCTCATCGGTGGGGATCGGTCGGCCGAACACCATCATTTGCCGGGCCAACTGTTCGCACCGCGCTGACGTGCTCTCGAGGGACATGAGGATTGATGCCTTGAGTTGGGCGCGCGCCCGATCCAACTCCTCCTCGGTGATGTCGTCCTGGACTTTCTCGATCTCGTCCAGAACGAGAGAGAGGAGGCCATGCGCTTCTTCGGCACCGGTGCCTGCGTAGACGCCGAAGATGCCACAATCCTTGTAGCATGACAGGAACGAATATATGGCGTAGGCCAGACCCCGTTTCTCTCGGATTTCCTGGAACAGTCGCGATGACATACCGCCGCCCAAGATTGTCGACAGCACGGAAGCCGCGTAAAAACCCTGGTCGTCGAAGGCGATGCCCTTGGCCCCGAACACCACGTGGACCTGTTCCAAATCCCGTTCTTCACGGTAATCACCGCCGCCGTAACGGCCCGGTTCGCGGGCGCTCGCCTCGAATTCGGGTAGGGCCGTGAAGGTATCTTCAACCAAGCGTGTGAAGACGTCATGGTCTAGGTTGCCGGCGGCCGCGACGACCATCCGTTCGGCGCTGTAATGGCGGCCCATGTAGGCGCGTATGCTTTCTGCGCTCATGTTTTTAACGACTTCTGGCCGGCCCAAAACGGGACGGCCCATGGCCTGGTCCGGAAAGGCCGTTTCCTGGAAGTGATCGAAGACGATGTCGTCAGGCGTATCGTGGGCCTGGTGAATTTCCTGAAGGATCACCGCTTGCTCGCGGGCCAGTTCCTCGGCATCCATGACCGAATGCTGAAGAATGTCGCCGATCAAGTCGACGGCCAATGGCAGGTTGTCTTTTAAAACCTTGGCGTAATAGGCGGTGTGCTCGCGCGAGGTATAGGCATTGAGGTGCCCGCCTACGGCCTCTATTTCAGCGGCGATCGCATAGGCGTCGCGCCTTTCGGTACCCTTGAAGGCCATGTGTTCGAGCAGGTGGGAGACGCCGTTGACGTCGGGTCGTTCATCACGGGTGCCGACATCCACCCATGCCCCCATGGACACGGTTTCTACGGTTTCCATGCGGTCCGTGACGACAGTCAGGCCATTGGCCAGGCGGTTCTCCTGAATGGTCAAGCGGCGGCACCTCCGCTACTTCCGACAACCTTTGCGCGGTCTTCAATGAAACTACGTACAATCGCCAAGTCGTTGGGGAGCGTGTTGATCCGCTCATCGCGGTCGAACAGGTCTGCCATATGGGCTGGTAGGTCGGGATTAACGCCGCATGCCGCTCGAACGGCGTCGGGAAACTTCGCCGGGTGGGCCGTCGCCAAGGTCACCATTGAGGTTGACGTGTTGCGCCGGTGTGTCCGACCAACGGCCAGGCCGACCGCTGTATGCGGATCCAGCAATTCGCCGGTCTTCGCGTAGTGGTCGGCGATAAGGGCGTGGGTTTGATCATCCGTGTAACGACCACCATCGAAAATCTCGCGTGCCCGCGCTAGCATATCTGCATCTACAGCGAACTGTCCGTCCGACCGAAAGGCATTCATGGTGCGCGCAACCCGGGCGCCATCTCGGTCATAGAGTTCAAACAATAGGCGTTCGAAGTTGGACGAGATCTGAATATCCATGCTGGGGCTAATGGTGGGCACCACGGCATTGATCTCCATGGCACCGCTCTCGAAAAACCGGGCCAGGATATCGTTGGCGTTGGAACCGACTATGAACTGTTCCACGGGTAGCCCCATGCGATGCGCCGCATAACCGGCGAAGACATTGCCAAAGTTACCCGTTGGCACGGCAAAGCTCACGGGTCGTGCCGGTGCGCCAACCTTCAGCGCCGCCCAGAAGTAATAGACGATCTGCGCGACGATCCGGGCCCAGTTGATGGAATTGACGGCGCTCAGGTTCATGCGGTCACGGAAGGCT
>CAZNWX010000363.1:0-2820 GCA_964576415.1 uncultured Magnetovibrio sp.
GACGGCCCGGTGACCCTTACCGATGCGGCATCGCGCGTGGTGGCGGGATTGGCCCACCTCGCGCCCTGGCCCGCGAATTGGCCAAAAGGCGCGTCCAATGCCTGGGCCCTGGCGGAGGGGGCGACGGACACCGGCGGCGCCATTCTTGCCAACGACCCGCATCTGGAGTTTTCGGCACCCATCATGTGGTATCTTGCCCGCGTCGAAACTCCCAAATGGACAGCCATGGGCGCCACAGTGCCTGGTGTTCCCTTCTTCATCCTGGCACAGACTGGCACGCACGCCTGGGGCATGACATCGACCCAGTCCGATATTGAGGACCTGTTCATCGAGAAACTCAGTCCTGATGAGCCTGACTTCTACCTGACCCCCTACGGGTCCGAGAGATTTAGCGTGCGCGAGGAAACCATCAAAGTTAAGGGCGGTGACGATGTGAAATTGACGGTTCGTTCCACCCGCCACGGGCCCGTCATTTCCGACCTTCGTCCGCGCTCCACGGGGCTGGTCGAAGATGGTTTCGTAGTTGCCCTATCCGCGACCTATCTAAAGAAGGGGGACCGGACCGCCGATGCCTTCTACGATCTCGTGCGGGCCGAGAAATGGACCACCTTCAAGGCCGCGTTAAGGCTGTTCCGCGCGCCGCAGCAGAACTTCTTCTTCGCCGCCGCCAACGGAACCATCGGGTTCATTGCCGCCGGATGGGTGCCCATCCGCGGCCGGGGGAAGGGCTTCGTGCCCACCAAAGGCTGGACCGGTAAGACTGATTGGCGCGATGTGGTGGGCTTGGATGCATTGCCGCAACGGGCCGGTAAGGATGTGCGCCGCCTAGTCAACGCCAACAATCCGGTGACCGGGGCAGATTATCCCTATTTCCTCGGGTTCGATTGGGCGCCGCCCTATCGCGCGGCGCGTATCCGCGCACTCTTGAACGAGGGCAAAGGGCGGACCATCGAGGACGCGACGGTCATGCAGCGTGACCTGTTTTCTGGGATGGCGCGCGACCTCTTGCCCTTAATGATACGCGCCAAACCTGCCTCGGTGGCGGGCCAGCGGGCGATCGCTCTGCTTCGCAACTGGGATGGCGTCATGGCGTCCGATCGCGCGGAGCCGCTGATCTTCAATGCATGGCTGCTGACTTTGAACCGCGCCCTTTACGGTGACGAACTCGGCACGCAATTGGGCGGTTATCTGGGCGGGCGCCCGATAACCGTGAAATCCATGCTAACTCAGCGCCAGGCCTGGTGTGACAACGTGAAGACAGACAGATTAGAATCCTGCGAGATGATCCTCGCGCAGTCTCTGGATACGGCCGTCGCGGCCCTGGTGGACTCGCATGGCGCGGACGTGGACGGCTGGCGTTGGGATCAGGTTCATGTGGCCCATTTTCCACATCCCTTGTTGACCCACGTGCCTGTGTTGCGCGGGATTGCAAACCTGAGCGTGCCCACTGGCGGCGGCGATGCCACGATCAACCGGGGCGCGATGCGCCTGGGCGCCGAACGCGACCCTTTTCGCCATGTGCACGGCCCAGGATACCGAGCCATCTACAACTTAATGGATCCGCGTGGGTCGCGGTTCATGATTGCAACCGGTCAGTCAGGAAATCCCCTATCGGTAAAGTACCGGAATTTTTTGGAACCCTGGGCGTCGGGTCAATACATCTGCCTCGGCTTGCCATTGACGACACTGCGTGCGCAGGCCGTATCGACACAACGCCTGACCCCTGTGGCAGCGGAAGGCTAGTTTAATTCAGAAAATTACCCCATTCTCCTAGGATATTGAGAACTAGATGTTTTTGTCATTGATTTTTCATTGTCCAGCGGTTGATCAACAGCGTCGCCAGGCCCTCCAAATCGAGGGACGCTTTGTGGTGGGGCGATGACCAACATCGTTTTTGCGGCGGATCATTGCCAGGAGGTGGAATTGTGCGGTCTCACCGTCCCGGAGTTCTATCCCAATCTCGCCCATGCCTTCGGCCTTTCTTTTTACCTAGTCCAGGGCACCAGCGCGCCGCCGACTGGCGTGTACCTGCAGTTCCATGATGACTTTAGCGTGGACATCCTCGAGCTTGACGCCGCCTGGGTGGATTAGCGAGCGTGAGATCGTGATACGGGGCTGGTACGTGTTTTGAAACCCTTGGACATTTCGGCCGACCATGAGGGCGGACTATCCTGGGGCGAGGTGCATCTCGCGTTGACTAAAGAAGTGTGATCCCATGCTGCAGAACCCACAATCGACGCCCGAAGCCGAGGCCGCTACTGAAGCGTGGCTGGCAGCCCTGAACACCAGTTTTCATGGTACTGACGCGGACGCCGTGGCGGGCTTGTTCTTGGAGGATGGCGAATGGCGGGATTTGGTCGCTCTTAGCGGAGTTCTGCAGACCGTGGACATGGCCGGTGGCCTAGCTCCGTTGCTGTTGGGGTCGGTGACCCGGGCCGGGGCGCGGAATTTCGCCGTCGATCACGCGCGTACGGCCCCGCGTCTGGTAGATCGTGGCGGCCGGCAGGTGGTCGAGGCCATTGTGCGTTTCGACACGGACCTGGGCACTGGTGAAGGCCTGATCCGGTTGGTTCCCGCCGCCGGCGAAACCGGATATCGGGCCTGGAGCCTAATGACGGCTTTGGACGAGCTGAATGCTGTGCCGCCGTATGTCTCGACGCCGGAGAGCGATCCCTACAACGTAGGAGCTGATCTGGACGCCCCCAATTGGCTTGATCTGCGCACCCGCGCGCGGACCTATGCGAACCGTGATCCAGAGGTGTTGGTGGTTGGCGGCGGCCACGCGGGCATCTGCGCCGCTGCGAGGTTGGGCCATCTTGG
>CAZNWX010000364.1:0-2417 GCA_964576415.1 uncultured Magnetovibrio sp.
TTCGCCGTCCAGATCCTCCACAATCCGCTCAACGATACGGCGGCCAAAGCCTTTGCCGCGAGCTTCCGGCGCAACCATCCAGGACAGCACCCACGCATCGCCACTGCGATCCGCGCGGATCGAACCGACGGGGCGCCCGTTCACTTCGGCGACCCTAATATCGCGGTTTGGATCAGTAAGGACGCCGTCAAGCCAACTCACATGACCCGCACGTTCAACAGGGGTCGTTGTCTTTGATTGGCGACGGGTTTCCTGATCATTGCGCCAAAGCAACAAGAGGTCCGCATCCGCCATGGTTGCCGAACGCAATGCTGGCGCATGCCCTTCAGCAAGATCACCGATGATGCTGGCCACCCTACCGGTTCCCAACCCGTCACACAATTGCGTGGCGCATCGCGACATGTCGGCGAGGTCCAGAGGTCGTCCAAGGGCATTAGCGAAGTCCTTTGCCGTTAAGTCGGCATGCCAGGCGAGGGACACCGCAGCGCCGAAGTCGCGCAATATGCGCGCATTGTCCCGCTGGTTATCAGCGGCAATAACGCCGATGGTCGGCAGTCCGAGCGCGCATCGTTCCCAGGATGTGGTTCCAAAGGCGCCGATGGCAAGATCGACCTCGACCATAAGGCTAGCCATGTCGTCGACATCGCACAACACACGGCCGGGCGGCGACAACGCCGCAGCGGCATCACGAACGGAATCCAGGTGCGGCGCGCCGGCACCCAGCGCAACATCGACCTGCAGACCCTTTCCTGCCAATCCCTCCAGGGCGCGAACGGTCAAGTTGTCCGGATCCGAGAGCCCAAAAGCCACCAACACCCTTTGCACCGTCGCTAGCCCGCGCGCCGCCTGGGCGGCCTCGCGCATCGCGGCGAACTCCGGCCGCAAAAGGCCGTGCAAGGGTCCAAGTAGCAAGCGGCACCCTGGCGGCACCAGCCCCGCATAGTCCCCTGTGCGTCGCCCCAGACCCTGGTCGATCAGGACGTCACAGTCATGCCGACGGTCTGCCAGATCGTCCAAGGCCACGATGTGCCGGGCGATCTCCCGCCACGGTTTCTCATCACCGATATCCAATCCGTAATGATCAACGATGACCGCGGTGACGGGCGCAAGCGCCGCCATATCATCCGGTGCGACGCAATCAGCAGCGCGGTCTGCCATGGCGGCGACGGTCCCGAGGGTTTCCGGGCCAACGGCGAACCGGGAGGTCCATCCCCGCGCTTCCAGTTCTCGGGCTAAGGTTAAACACCGGACGGCGTGGCCGCCCCCGATCTCGGGGCTCGCATCAAATCGAAAGAGCGCGGTGTGGCCTGTCATATCAGCTTTCCCGAATGGGCTTCTTCACGCCTTCAAACCGATCCTGCCCGGCATTGATAGCGGTGAGGGACGGGTCCGCGGCAACAACGGCCAACGGCGTCTCGTATCCGTAGGTCGCCGGACCGTCGGGCAAACGCGGCCAAAGCGCTTCGAAGAACGCCCAGTCACGAGCGTTATCCAACGTCCAGCGGAGATGGTCCATCCGTTCGCCGGGGCACTCCAGATTGACCTTTCGTGCCTCGGAGTGGTTGCGCACGAAGGGCATGACGTGCTCGCGTTCGAAATTCTTGTCTGCTTCCCGCGCTGCCCGCTCGAGCCAAGCGAAGGTCACCACTTCACAGTCCAAGCCATGCGGCGAACTGGGCGGCTTGTTGTTGGTGGCGAAATCAGCATCCTCGCGCGCCCTGAGGGCCAGAACCTGACCACAAACGTCCGGATCAAGAAGCGGGCAATCACTCGTGACCCGCAGGATGATGTCCGCGTTGGTGGCACGTGCGGCCTGATAATACCGATCTAGAACGTCGCCCTCGGAACCGCGGAAAACGGTTGCCCCGGCGCGCATGGCCTCGGCAGCGATGGCCTCACAGTCGCGCGTATCCGGGATCGCGCAACAGACCTCGTTGACGCCGGGCACGGCCTGGGCACGGTGCAATACGTGGTCCAAAACAGTGTCCGATCCCAGCCGCAAAAGCACCTTTCCAGGCAGTCGCGTCGACGCCATGCGGGCCTGAATGATACAAACCGTCTTCACCCGCCAGCCCCCAAAACCTCCCTCACACATTGCAGTACATAATCCACATCATCCGGGGTCATGCCGACCTGAAGCGGCAGGGTTAAAATACGGTCATAGTACGCATCCGCACCGGCGAGGGCCGTCTCACCGTACCGCTGCCGATAGTAAGGTTGGCGGTTGACGGGCAAATAGTGAACCTGTGTTCCGATCCCCTTGGTGGCCAGCGCGCGCATAACGGCAGCGCGATCAATCCCGGCCTGGGCAAAATCGATGAGGACGACGCAGATGTGCCAGGATGGCCGGCACCCCCGCACTGCCGGTACAGGGCGCACCACCGCACAGGCTCGACTGCCCCGTCCAGCAGGTGCGC
>CAZNWX010000364.1:2427-2815 GCA_964576415.1 uncultured Magnetovibrio sp.
AGGCTATCACGGTAATGAGCCATCAAGTGATCACGGTCGGCGACAAACCGGTCGAGTTTCCCGAGCTGGCTGAGTCCAAGCGCACAGTGGATCGCGCTGGCCCGGTAGTTGAAACCTAGCTCCGACATCTCGTAATACCAAGGGTTGGCGTCGCCCGCAGTATCTAGCGCCTGCGCATGCTCTTGAAACTCGTCCACCTCTCGGGTCATGCCGATGTTTCGGAACCGGCGCAGTCGCCGCGCCAAGACCGCATCGTTGGTAGTCAACGCGCCTCCCTCACCCATAGCGACGGTCTTCACCGGATGGAAAGAGAAGATCGCCATGTCGGAAAATGCACAACTGCCGACCGGAACCATGGCATTCGCTAAGCCCTGATGCCGCCCCCCCA
>CAZNWX010000365.1:0-2813 GCA_964576415.1 uncultured Magnetovibrio sp.
AATCACCATCAAAGCTCAAACCGTGCGCCTCGAATACAAGGCGAAGGACGGGGAGACCTATATCCTAAACCTGATGGATACGCCGGGCCATGTGGACTTCACTTATGAGGTTAGCCGGTCGCTGGCCGCTTGCGAGGGCTCCCTTCTGGTGGTCGACGCCACCCAGGGCGTTGAGGCGCAGACCCTGGCCAATGTCTACCTGGCCGTCGACAATGATCACGAGATCATTCCCGTGCTCAGCAAGATCGACCTGCCCGCCGCCGAAATTGACGCCGCCGAACCAGATCACATCAGAGCGCAGATTGAGGAAGTGGTGGGCATCGACACCACCGATGCGCTAGAGATTTCCGCAAAGACGGGGCAAGGCGTTGAGTTGGTCCTGGACGCCCTAGTGAAACGCCTACCGGCACCGTCGGAAGGCAATCCGGACGCGCCCTTGAAGGCGCTCCTGGTGGACAGCTGGTACGATCCGTACCTAGGCGTCATGATACTGGTCCGGGTTCGCGACGGAGCCCTCAAGAAAGGGATGAAGATTCGCATGATGGCCACCGGCGCAGCGCACCAGGTCGAGCGCGTCGGCTACTTCACGCCCAAGGCCGAAATGGCCAACCAACTGGGCCCCGGCGAAGTAGGTTTCATCACCGCCGCCATCAAAACCGTTGCGGACACGTCGGTGGGGGACACCATCACCGACGACAAACGGCCAGCGGAGGAGCCGCTGTCAGGCTTCGTGCCCTCCGTGCCGGTCGTCTTCTGCGGCCTGTTTCCTGTTGATACCGGGCAGTACGAGGACCTTCGCGACAGCCTCGACAAGCTGCACCTGAACGACGCTAGCTTCCATTTCGAGGCGGAGACCTCGGCGGCCCTGGGTCTTGGTTTCCGTTGCGGCTTCCTAGGCCTCCTGCACCTGGAGATCGTCCAGGAACGCCTGGAGCGAGAGTTCGACCTGGACTTGATCACTACGGCGCCCAGCGTTGTCTACCGCATCCACAAGAACGACGGCACGCTGCTGGAACTTCACAACCCCGTCGACATGCCGGACCCAACCCAAGTCGATTACATCGAAGAGCCTTGGATTAAGGCCACAGTCATGGTGCCGGACGAATACCTGGGCTCGGTCTTGCAGTTATGCGAGGAACGGCGCGGCGAGCAAATGGAACTTACCTACGTCGGCAACCGGGCCATGGCCGTCTATCGCCTACCCTTAAACGAGGTGGTCTTCGACTTCTACGACCGTCTGAAATCTGTTTCACGCGGATACGCCAGCTTCGATTACGAGTTGCTGGACTATACCCGGAGCGATCTGGTCAAGGTCTCCATCCTGGTCAATCAGGAACCGGTGGACGCCCTGAGCTTCATCGTTCACGAGAGCCACGCCGAAAGCCGCGGCCGCGCCATCTGCGACAAGCTTAAGGACCTGATCCCCCGCCAACTATTCAAGATCGCCGTGCAGGCGGCCATAGGCGGCAAGGTCATTGCCCGAACCACGGTGGGCGCCATGCGTAAGGACGTGACCGCGAAATGCTACGGTGGCGATATCACCCGGAAGAAGAAGCTTCTGGAAAAGCAGAAGAAGGGGAAAAAGAAGATGCGCCAATTCGGCAACGTGGAAATTCCCCAATCCGCCTTCCTGGCCGCGCTTAAGACCGGCGAATAGCCGATACGTACTGTGGTCCGAGGAAATTCAGAAAGTCAAATCACCGTGATTTTCAGGTGAACTCCCGCTTGAAGTCGGGCGTTGGCTTCGCTAGGTTGCGCCGTCTTACGGAGGGGTGGCCGAGTGGCTGAAGGCGCACGCTTGGAAAGCGTGTATACGGGAAACCGTATCGAGGGTTCGAATCCCTCTCCCTCCGCCACCTTCTTAAGACTTCAATAGTCTCAATAAGTTACAGGCCTACCAATTAGGTTTTCAAACCGTTGTCACACAAGTTGTTACACGGGAGAACACCATGTTTTGCGTTTGTCGTTACGGTTGGTACCACTTCAAGCTCCGAATCCCATGCGATCTTGCGGATATCGTAGGTCGATCTGTAATGTCTCCCCGCCTACGCCTCATTTTTAATTTCAGAATGCATCTTCACCATTATCTGAATGAAAGCACTTTTCGTGACCTCACCAATGTCGTTGGGTTCAAGAGCATCGAACGACTTAATCATTTTTGCCACGGGTGATGCCTCGAATTCTGCTTTCGTAACGATCTCGTCACCATTTGCATCCATCTGGTTGAAATATTTGGACGCCATTTCTTGCAGACTATGAGCGTGATCGCCTTTGCCACAACTGCCCGCATAAGCAGGGGAGAGAGTAAAAAGAACAGACGCAATGACCGCAGAGATAGTGTATTTCATAGATATTACTCCAAATTGTTTTATGCCCTTCTTACGGGAAAAACGCTAGTTCAGACCAGTATTTCCTACCTGCTCTATATTTAATTCTATTTTACGGTATCGCCTCTGTAATGTTCATCAGATACTATGGAGATAACGAAATGGACGAAAAACTGAATATGTCTATCAGACGTTTTCTAAAAAAAGTCGGCATCACATCACAAAACGAAATTGAAAAAGCCTGGAAAGACAACAAGTCGGTAAAAGTAAAAATGGTTCTAACCATTGAAGAACTCAGCCTCGAACACACAATTGAGGGTGAGATCGGCGAAGACTAACCCAAACATCATCCAAAATTAGTCGCAGGGGGCACCCGAGCAACAAGGCTCGACGTTAATGCCACAACTAGCGCATTGGCCATGTCCATGAACCCAGATCACTTGCATGACGGAGGTGCAGTAGGGACACCTATCTTCACAAAGCATT
>CAZNWX010000366.1:0-2798 GCA_964576415.1 uncultured Magnetovibrio sp.
AAACCCGACATCTCCGTTTCGGTGCGTCAGGTCTTTGGGATTGATATCGACATGGATGTGCCAGCGTTCAGCGAACCCGACTCGCACGTGCCGGACGTAGACGAAGCCTATCGGTTCGATCACGATACCACGTTGGCGATTCTGGCTGGGTTCGCCCACAACCGTCGCGTGATGATACAGGGCTACCACGGCACGGGCAAATCAACCCACATCGAACAGGTCGCGGCGCGTCTAAACTGGCCGTGCATCCGCGTCAACCTGGACAGTCACATCAGCCGGATCGATTTGATCGGCAAGGATGCCATCGTGCTCCGCGACGGCCAACAGGTGACAGAATTCCGCGAAGGCATTCTGCCTTGGGCGCTGCAGAACCCGACGGCCCTGGTGTTCGATGAGTACGACGCCGGCCGTCCCGACGTAATGTTCGTGATCCAACGCGTCCTCGAGGTAGAAGGTAAGCTGACCCTTTTGGACCAGAACCGAGTTATGCGCCCGAACTCCCATTTCCGCCTGTTCTCAACCACCAACACGGTCGGTTTGGGCGATACTACAGGCCTCTATCACGGCACCCAGCAGATCAACCAAGGTCAGATGGACCGTTGGAACATTGTCTGTACGCTGAACTACCTGCCGCATGATTCGGAATTGGAAATCGTACTAGCCAAGGCGCCCGCCTACGACACAAAGACAGGGCGCGAAACGTTGAGTGCCATGGTTGACGTCGCGGAACTCACCCGCACGGGTTTCATGAACGGCGACATCTCTACGGTCATGTCGCCGCGGACCGTTATCACCTGGGCGGAAAATGCTCAGATCTTCGGTGATGTCGGCGTCGCGTTCCGGCTCACGTTCCTCAACAAGTGCGACGAGATCGAACGTCCGGTGGTGGCTGAGTATTATCAGCGCTGCATCGGTGAGGATTTGCCCGAATCGGCGGCCACGGTCGTCCTGCAATAACTCCTGCGGCGGCCACCCAAAGCCGCCGAGAGGCATCCATGTTACGCAAGGAAGAGACGAACGAACTGGTCAAGAGGGTCACGGCCGCCTCGCTCAAGGCGATCGCCGCGGAACCCGAATTAAATGTAAAATTCGCGCCCGGACAAGCCAGCGCAACTGCTGAGGAGGCCGTCCTGCCGACGCCCGTTGGCACTCTCGACGAGGCAGCGTTAACGAAACTACGCGGTGTGGCCGACGCCTTGGCCTTGCGCCTGCGTTTCCACGACGCGGAGGTTTACCGCAAGCACATGCCATCGGGTCCCGAAGCACGCGCCGTTTACGAAGCCATCGAACAAGTGCGCTGCGAAAGCCTGGGCGTGCGCAAATTCAATGGTGTCGCCGAAAATCTGGGCGCCCTTTTGGATCAAAAATGCAAGGCCAAGGGCCTGGGTGCAGTGACTGAAAAGAACGAGGCCCTGTTGCCGGAAGCCGTCGGCCTACTGATACGTGAATGCCTAACCGACGAGGCCGCGCCCGATAGCGCGCACGGCCTAATGAACATCTGGCGTCAGGAGTTGGAACAGAAAATCGGTCAACAAATCCGCGAATTGCGTGCCTGCCCTGCCGATCAGGCCAAGTTCGCCGACGTAGTCACGGACATGATCCGTAACTTGGATCTTCTAGATGACGAGACGCAACCGCTTGATTCCGAGGACCAGGACGACGACGAAAACGCCCAGGACGCCGGTGACGAGGCCGATGAGGGCACGGACACGGAAATGGGCGACGACGCTATGATGGGCGGCGATTCCGGCGAGATGGAAATGTCCGACGATGGTGAATTCGCCGATGGCGAGGAAGAACAGTTTATAGGCGGCGAAGGCGAAGAAGAACCCGCGGGGCCCAACCGTTGGAACGAGCCGTGGCAGCGTGACGGCCAAGACGCCAACGTCCGATATGAACCGTTTACCGCCGAATACGACGAAATCATTTTCGCGGACGAGCTTTGCGACCCCGAGGAACTGACCCGCCTTCGCCATCAATTGGACCAACAACTCTCGCATTTACAAGGTGTCGTCTCCCGCCTCGCAAACCGACTGCAGCGGCGCCTCTTGGCCAAGCAGACACGGTCTTGGGAATTCGACTTGGAAGAAGGCATTCTGGATGCCGGACGTCTATCGCGCGTCGTCGTTAACCCGACCCATCCACTCTCCTACAAGTTGGAGCGCGACACGAATTTCCGCGATACCGTTGTGACGCTGCTGGTCGACAATTCCGGCTCGATGCGCGGGCGGCCGATCACGGTGGCCGCTATGTGCGGCGATATCCTGGCACGCACGTTGGAGCGTTGCTCCGTGAAAGTGGAAATCCTCGGCTTCACCACCCGCTCATGGAAGGGCGGCCAGGCCCGCGAGAAATGGGTCGCCGACGGCAAGCCCAAGAACCCAGGCCGCCTAAATGATATCCGGCACATAGTCTTCAAAGCTGCTGAACAGCCCTGGCGCCGGGCCCGCAAGAACCTAGGCCTTATGTTGCGCGAAGGATTGCTGAAGGAGAACATCGACGGTGAGGCCTTGCTATGGGCGCATCAGCGTTTGCTCGGCCGGCCTGAACAGCGCCGCATACTTATGGTCATCTCTGACGGCGCCCCGGTAGATGATGCGACCTTGTCAGCCAACCCCGGTAACTTCCTAGAACGCCATCTCCGCGATGTCATCGAATACATCGAGACCCGCTCCGACGTAGAACTGACCGCCATCGGTATCGGCCACGATGTGACCCGTTATTACCGCCGCGCGGTAACGATTGTCGATGCGGAGGAACTGGGCGGCACCATGATGAACCAGTTGGCGGAATTGTTC
>CAZNWX010000367.1:0-2793 GCA_964576415.1 uncultured Magnetovibrio sp.
CGAATGACATGCCGATGGCGTTGTAGCCGCTGTCGATATGGTGAATTTCGCCGGTGACGCTCTTCGACAAATCGGACAGGAAGTATAGCGCGCCGCCGCCGATGTCTTCCTGGCAAAGCGCGCGGCTTAATGGCGCAACTTCCTGGGAACGCCGCAGGATATCCCTCGCGCCGCCAATGGCACTGCCAGCTAGGGTACGCATGGGACCAGCCGAGATCCCGTTGACCCGGATGCTCTGAGGGCCTAGGTCGTTGGCCAGATACTTGATGGAAGCCTCCAGAGCCGCCTTCGCCACGCCCATGACGTTGTAATTGGGCATGACCTTTTCGGCGCCATAAAAACTGAGACTCAAGAGACTGCCGCCATTGGTCATCAACTTGGCTGCGTGATGGGCGACGGCAGTAAAAGAGTAACAGGATACGTCCATGGTCCGCCGGAAGTTTTCTTGGCTAGTGTCCACGTAGTAGCCCTTCAACTCCTCCTTATCGGAATAAGCGATGGCGTGGACGACGAAATCCAACCGGTCCCAGCGCGACGACAACCGGTCGAAGACGCTACCCAAGACCTTCATGTCCTCCACATCACAAAGTTCCACAATGTCAGAACCCACCTGTTCAGCCAAGGGCCAGACCCGACGCTCCAACGCTTTGCCCTGACAGGTGAAGGCCAATTCAGCACCGTGCTGATGAAGCGCCCGAGCAATACCCCAGGCTATGGAATTATGGTTAGCGACCCCCATGATGAGACCGCGCTTGCCGGCCATCATCGGACCCGGCGTGGTGCTGGTCCAGGCGTCAGTATCGGATTTGAAGGAATCTGGCATCGGCGTTCGGTCCGCCACCTATTGATCGTAGCGACTGAAGGTCAATGACGCGTTGGTGCCGCCAAAGCCGAAGCTGTTCGACAACACGCAATTCAGTCCAGCATCGTCGATCCGCTCGGTCACCACATGGGCGTCACCAGCCTCGGGATCCATGTCCTCGACGTTCGCCGAAGCGGCGATGAAATCAT
Organism: uncultured Magnetovibrio sp.; assembly: GCA_964576415.1. GTDB lineage: Bacteria > Pseudomonadota > Alphaproteobacteria > Rhodospirillales > Casp-alpha2 > UBA3470. The sequence continues at coordinate 1,012 of CAZNWX010000367.1, forward strand.
TGTCGAGCATGATCAGCGAATAGATAGCTTCATGGACACCCGTCGCCCCCTGAGAGTGACCCGTCAGGGACTTCGTCGACGAGATTTTCGGACGATGGGCGCCGAAAACTTCCTTGATGGAATTCAATTCGATCATGTCGCCCACGGGTGTCGAGGTGCCGTGCGCGTTGATGTAATCCACAGTCGTGTTGCCAAGGCCCGCCATCGCCATGCGCATACAGCGCTGGCCACCTTCGCCGGAGGGCGCCACCATGTCGACACCGTCGGAGGTCGCGCCGTAACCGACCACCTCCGCATAAATCTTGGCGCCGCGCGCCCTGGCCCGATCCAGCTCCTCAAGCACCAAAACCCCGGCGCCACCGGCGATGACGAACCCATCCCGGTTCACGTCGAATGGCCGGGACGATTTCTCCGGCGTGTCGTTATACTTGGAGGACAGCGCGCCCATGGCGTCGAACAGAACGCTGAGTGTCCAATCCACCTCTTCGCCGCCGCCGGCGAAGACGATGTCCTGCTTGCCCCATTGGATCAGTTCCGCACCGTTTCCTACGCAATGCGCGCTGGTCGCACAAGCAGACGAAATGGAATAGCTGAGCCCGCGCATGCAGAAGGCCGTCGACATGTTCGCGGAATTGGTAGAGCACATAGATTTTGGCACAGCGTAGGGGCCAATGCGTTTCGGGCCGCGTTCGCGGGTCACGTCGGCGGCGCTCACCAGCGCCGACGTGGTCGGCCCGCCGGAGCCCATGACGAGGCCCGTGCGCTCATCCCTAACGTCACTTTCGGCAAGGCCCGCATCTTTGATAGCCTCACACATAGCCACGTAGTTGTAGGCCGAACCGTCGCCCATGAACCGGCGAAGCTTGCGATCAATCATGTCGTCCATGTCGATTTTTGGCTTGCCATGCACATGCGAGCGGAACCCCATTTCGGCGTAGTCTTCGCAAAATGTGACCCCAGATTTGCCGGCCCGCAGGCTCTCGGTCACCTCAGCAATGTTGTTGCCTATGGGCGACACAACTCCCATGCCGGTCACGACGACGCGTCTCATATTCGCACCCTCAGTTATCTTCGTTTTCGGTGAATAGGGTCACTCTCATGCCCTCGGCAACGTAGGCGACGGTGCCGTCCACCAACATCTTGCCGTCGGCAATGCCCAGGGTGATCTTGCGGCTCATCACGCGCTTGATATCGACCATGAAGGATACCAACGACGCACTCGGCTGGACCTGCTCCGTGAATTTCACTTCACCGACGCCAAGCGCGCGGCCATGGCCCGGTGCGCCTGTCCAACCCAGAAAGAAACCGACCATCTGCCAGAGCGCATCAAGGCCCAGGCATCCGGGCATCACCGGATCACCTTGGAAATGACAGGGAAAAAACCAGAGATCAGGTTTGATATCCAACTCAGCGATCACCTGGCCCTTACCGTAGGCGCCCCCGTCGGCGGTGATCGAGGTAATCCGATCGAACATGAGCATCGGCGGCAGCGGCAGCTGCGCGTTGCCAGGGCCGAATAGCTCCCCGCGCCCGCAAGCCAGAAGCTCTTCGTAGGTGAAAGTGTTCTGTTGGGTCAAAAGCCTCACGCCTTCCCTGATACTCATAATCTTGAAATCTTCACATTTCTTATATCCCAACCATTCCCAAAAGACGATGCCATCTTTGCAAAAAAGTACGGCGGCCCGAGAATCGAATCTCGGACCGCCGCAGGAAATAATTAAGGTGGTTGAGTTAGTTACGCGCTCGATCGCCCTTTGGCTTGACCTGGTCGGAGATGTCCGC
>CAZNWX010000368.1:0-2785 GCA_964576415.1 uncultured Magnetovibrio sp.
TAAAGTTGGCGATCCGTCCAAAGAAAAGTCCAATGGGCGCGGCGCAGGCCAGCATGTCGCCCAGGATGAGTGGCGACAACTTATGTCGACGGCAGAACAGGAGCCCGGCGATAACTACCCCAAGCAAGCCGCCGTGAAACGACATACCACCCCGCCAGGTGGCAAAAATCTCCAACGGATTCGCAAGGAAATATTGAAAGTTATAGACCAAGACGTATCCGAGCCGGCCACCAAGGATAATCCCGATTGTTGCCCAAACTAGAAAATCGTCGATGTTATCGACGCTCAGGTCGTCGCTGGACCGGGCAGCGCGACGGCGCAACAATTGAAAACCGAACAACAACCCCGCCACATAAGAAAGGGCGTACCACCGCACCGCGAAGGGACCAATGGAAAACAGCACCGGATCAATTTGCAGGAAGGGAATGGCAAATAACATGAGCGTAGCCACTACCGCCTAGCGGTACGGGTCATCCGTGTGAAGAAAGTCGACCACGTAGGATCGGACGCCGTCCTCCAACCCGGTCATGGGCTTTTCGTACCCCGCGTCGCGCAGTCGGTCCATAGTAGCCTCGGTAAAGTATTGGTACTTGTCGCGAACATCGTCAGGTGTGTCCACAAACTCGATTTTGGGCTCCTTGCCGAGGGCCTGGTAAACGGCCGCCGCCAGGTCGGCAAAACTGCGCGCCTTGCCGGTTCCGCAGTTGAACAACCCGCTAACGGACGGGGTGTCGAGAAGCCAATTTACGATGTCCACGCAATCGCCAACCCAGACAAAATCCCGAAGCTGTCCGCCATCCGTATAGTCCGGATGATGGGATCGAAAAAGGATGGCAGCCTCGTCGGCTGCGGCGCGGGGATAGACCTGTGCGACCACGCTCTGCATACGTCCCTTATGGTATTCGTTGGGACCGTAGACATTGAAGAACTTCAAGCCGGCCCATTGCGGCGGCGTCGCGCCACCGTCGGCGACGATACGGGAAACGCGCCGATCAAAAAGGTGCTTACTCCACCCGTAAGCATTCAACGGTTTTAATAGCGCCAATGCCGATCCGGTGGAATCGTCCTCGAACCCCTGTGTGCCGTCACCGTAGGTAGCAGCTGACGACGCATAGATGAACCGGACCGCGTTGGCCGTGCACCAATCCCAAAGGGCAACGGAAAGGCGGAAGTTGTTTTCGATGATCAGATCGACATTGCGCTCCGTCGTCGCCGAAATGGCGCCCATGTGAATGATCGCCGTGATGTCTTGCCCATTGGACGTAAGGAATGCCGTTAGGTTGTCAGGATCGACCACATGCGCAACCTCGCGACCCGAGACATTGCGCCATTTATCAGCTTCGCGAAGACGGTCAACGACGGCCACCGACCCGAGGCCGCGCTCCTCCAGGCCCCAGACAATATTTGATCCAATGAACCCGGCTCCGCCGGTTATGACATACATTAACTGCCTCGCTCTCCGACTGCCCTGCCCACCGGCCCGTTATAGGCCGGGCCATGGGCCCCGGCAAGAACAGCCGTTGTCATTGGGCGTGGGTGTTTCCATAATGAATTCTACGTTCGTTGTAAGGATACCTCAGCATGCAAACATCAAACCGTCTGTTCGACGATCTGGCGAAGGTCGCCAATGGCGCCGTTTCCACACTAGTCGGGATGAAGGATGAGATCGAAGCTCTAGTGCGCCAACGCGTCGATAAACTATTGGCCGATGCAGATTTGGTTCCGCGCGAAGAGTTCGAGGTCGTCAAAGCCATGGTTACCGAGGCTCGGGCCGAACAGGAGTACCTTTTGAGGCGATTGGCAGCGCTGGAACAGGCCGCCACAAAGCCCCGGCGCCATACGGCAACGTCCAAGTCGACCACCAAGACTAAGTCCGCTAAATAGTCCCGAACGCCTGACATCGCGCAGCGTCGCCGAAGCAAGTCCGCACAATCGTCCGTGCGAGATTTCTTATCCACAAAAAATACATCGCCGGGACCCATTTGTCCCTTGCACCCGATTCACGGTTGGGGCAGGCTAGGTTTTGTATTGATCGGGCAAAGCATCTACAAGATTTAGCGTATAGCTCAATATTTTGTGGTTTTGCCCAAGCCGATCCGTACTTCGATATCTGCCGGGTTTGAACCCGGAGGCAAAAGTAGGAGCGGGCATGACGAGCCTGAACACCACGCGCGAAGCCGAGACCCACCATCCCATCGATATTGTCGAGCAATTGGTTGAGTTCAACGAGTGGACTTTCGACCGGCGCAGCAATGAGGAAATGGCCGCCCAGGTCCCAGGAAGTTGGTGTGACTACAGCCTCTATTTCGCTTGGAACGACGAGATGGAGGCAATTCACTTTACCTGTGCTTTTGATATGCGGGTTGCCGAAGACCAGCTTTCGCGGGTCCACGAACTTCTCGCCTTGGTCAATGAAAAACTCTGGCTTGGTCATTTCAGCATCTGGGCCGATGAAGGCCTGCCCATGTTCCGTGCCACGCTGGCGCTTCGCGGCCAACAGGGCCTGACGGTCGAGCAAACCGAAGACCTCGTAGAAACCGCCCTGATCGAATGCGAGCGGTTCTTCCCCGCGTTCCAATATGTCATCTGGGGCGGCAAAGCCGCAACGGAAGCCATCGAAGCGGCCATGATCGATACCGTCGGTGAGGCCTAAGGCTATGATGGATCGTCCGCTGTTGCTGGTGGGCTGCGGCAAGATGGGTGGAGCCATGCTTGAGGGTTGGCTAGAGATGGGGTTGGCCCCCGAACAGATCCATATCATCGAGCCCTGCACTCCCATTGCCGA
>CAZNWX010000369.1:0-2780 GCA_964576415.1 uncultured Magnetovibrio sp.
GCCCTCGAGCGTCCCCGGCCGCGCCAATGCCGATTTCGTCGTCTTCGGTCAGACGTTGTACTCCTTCGGCCATTCGGTCGAAGCCTTCCGTCATTAGCGGCAAAGCCTTTTGGCCTGCGTCGGTCAAGCGAATCTCCCGGGTCAGGCGACGGAACAGCTGTACTTGCAGCCAATCCTCCAACTGTCGGACTTGCTGGCTGACGGCAGCGGGGGTGACGAATAGTTCCTCCGAAGCCTTGGAAAAACTTAAATGTCGCGCAGTTGCTTCAAAAGCCTGAAGCGATTTTAAGGGTGGAAGTTTCCTCATTACCTCATGGGTAATACATGATTTCATAATTTAGTAAATCTAAATCATAAGAAGACAAAATATCGTTTGTGCAGAGGAGCGATTGTGTTGGTTATAGGGACCTAAACCATAACGCTTGTCACTTAATTCTAGAGTTAGATGGATGAAAGTTAGATGTTGAAAAATCTTTTGGACTCCTGGCTAGGCTCAAGGAACGAAGCATCCAGGTTGAACGAGATGTACATAGGAGGTTTACTCCGCTTCCCACGTTTGTACATGGAATCACGCCCAAGATTAGAAAGAAGCCGATCATGAACCCGTACACGCAACTTACCGGACACGATACAAATGTTGGCCTGAGCTGGGAAATGCTGGTCTCGGAAGCTGCTTACAAAGTGGTCACCGTAATCGAGAGAGTTTTCCGCCTCTAATTGGTTTCTTCGATCGGCTAACCTCCACCGTGAAGTCTTAGAATGGGAGGGTTGGCAAGACCGGTGTTTCCCTATCAAGTTGCTTCCAACTGCGGTTGGGTGAAACCCTGAGCGTGAAATGCCCCGTCGTGGCGACAACAATGTACGAATGATAAAAAGTCGTCATGAGCAAGCTCATCATCAATAACCTTAGCGTATCGCCGCTTGCCGGCGCCGTTGGCGCTGAACTTTCCAATGTCGACCTGGGCGCCGATCTCAGCGACGCGACTATCGCCCAGATCCGTCAGGCGCTTCTGGACTACGGCGTCATCTTCTTTCATGACCAGGATTTCGACACCGACGCGCACAAGCGCCTGGCCCTGCGGTTTGGTGACATTTTCATCCACCCGTTCTTCGACACCCGCGGGCAGGACCCGGAAATCGTCATAATTCATCGTGAGCCTGGCGACACCCATATCGTCGGTGAGGACTGGCATTCGGATACGGCCATGGTGGAGGCTCCGCCCATGGGAGCGATCCTTTTCGCCATTGAGGTGCCCGACTATGGTGGCGATACTCTTTTCGCCAGTCAGGCCCACGCCTACGACGCCCTGTCCGACGGCATGAAGCGGATGATCGCGGACCTGAAGGTGGTCAATTCCGATATTCGGGTCGCCGGGCCGACCACCACGCGGAATCAGAACCGGACCACGAAATCTCGCATGGATGCTGACTGGGTCGTCACGGAGACCGCACACCCTGTTGTCCGAACTCATCCCGAAACAGGCCGAAAAAGTCTTTACTGCGACCGGTCTTACTCCATCCGCTTCGAAGGCATGACTGAAGAGGAGAGTGCGCCGCTGCTTGATTACCTCATGGATTGGGGGACCCGCCCTGAATTCACTTGCCGTTTCCGCTGGCGCAAGGGATCGGTGGCGTTCTGGGATAATCGCTGCACCAAACACATCGCTGTCGATGACAGCCACCGGGATCGTCGCATCATGCGGCGCATTCAGATTGCGGGCGACCAGCCTTTCTGACATTTTTCCGCCATGTTGAGCGTGGTGATCCCGACCCAGAATGAAGCCGCCGTGATCGGTGCGCGCCTTGATGAGATCGAGGCCGCCGATGTCGCCGGCGAGGTCATCGTCGCAGACGGCGGTTCCGTCGACGGCACGCAGGCCATCGTGGAACGCCGTGGCGTTCGACTGATCGAGGGACCTTCGGGGCGCGGCGCGCAATTGGCGGCCGGCGCGCGGGCAGCGACGGGAAACTGGCTCTTGTTCCTGCATGCCGACACGCAGCCTGGACCCGGTTGGCAGACCGTGATCAAGCGGTTTATGGATGAGCCCAAGAATCGCTTCTGCGCTGGCTATTTCCGATTTGCCCTGGACGACGCCCATTCGGCGGCGCGGCGTCTGGAACAGATGGTCAATTGGCGCTGCCAAATGGCGAGCCTGCCTTATGGGGACCAGGGTTTGCTGATCAATGTCGACTATTATGGACGCCTGGGCGGTTTTCCTGCGATCCCATTGTTCGAGGACGTGGCCTTGGTCCGAAAGATCCCGCGCCATCGGCTGAAGGAGTTGCCCTGCGTCGCGGTCACCTCGGCCGAACGCTACCAGCGGGACGGTTACCTCATGCGGCCCCTGAAGAACGTTTCTCTCCTGGCGCTCTATTTCTTGGGGTTTCCGCCGGGCTATCTAGCAACGTTGTACAAATAAGAGTGATGGCGATTAACGAACATCTGGTGGCCATGGCAAAGGCCCCGCGTATCGGTCGGGTGAAGACGCGGCTCGGCCGCGACATTGGTCATGTCTGGGCCTGGGGGTTCTATCGTCGGATGCTGCGTACGGTGCTGCGGCCCTTGGCCCGGGATCGCCGATGGACGACCTGGCTGATCGTATCGCCGGACAGGGCGCTTCTTCAAGTTCGTCTCTGGCCGGTCCGGACCCCGGGTCTCTCGCAAGGGTATGGCGATTTGGGCGATCGTATGGGCAGGGTCATGGCGATCATGCCACCCGGACCTGTGGTGATCATCGGCACGGATATTCCCGGTATCCGCACACGCCATATCGATCAGG
>CAZNWX010000370.1:0-2766 GCA_964576415.1 uncultured Magnetovibrio sp.
CATCGTCGGCGCGGCGGCCGCCGCCTTTGTCGGCTGTGCGCTTGGCTTCGTGTTTCTTCGGCTCTCGGGCGCCTTCATGGCCATTGGCACCTTGGGATTTGCGTTTTTCATCGGCACAGTAGTCAACAACGTGCCAATCTTCGAGGGCCGCGAAGGCATCTCCCTACCGGCCAACCATGTCCTGGGCGTCGAGATTGGTGATATCGGCTTTTTCTACGTTTCCTTACTGGCATTGGCAGGGACGACGCTGTTCATTTATGCATTGGTTCATTCCGCCGTAGGCCGAGCGTTCATGTCGCTCAGGGACTCGGAAAAAGCCGCAGAGGCCAGTGGCGTCAACCGCATCTTCTATCGCACGCTGGCCTTCACACTGAGCGCCGCCGTCACGGGCGTAGCCGGCGTGTTGTTCGCTCATTACGTCAACTACGTTTCGTCGGAAGTTTTCGGCGACATCTGGTACTCGGTGGATTTCCTGGTGGCAACCGTGGTCGGCGGATCGGCCGTGTTGCTTGGGCCCTTCGTTGGCGGATTGTTCGTCGCATTCCTGCCGACGTCGATCGAGTTTTTCGTCGACCAACCGGGTGATCTGGCCTTCATTATCAAGGGCGGCGCATTAATTTTGGTACTCATGGTTGCGCCAGCAGGCGCCGTCGAGGGGGTCACGCGCTTATTCAATCGACTGTTCGCCGGCCGCAGGGGGGGGTCCAATGAGTAGCCATCTCCGCTGCGAGAACGTCACGGTCAGTTTCGGCGGCGTTATCGCATGCAACCAGATCACGCTAGACGTTCCGGAAGGCAAGATTGTTGGTCTCATTGGACCTAACGGCGCCGGCAAGACGACGCTGTTCAATGTCTTGAGCCGCTTCCAGGATTACGAAGAAGGCCATGTTTATGTGCGTGGCCAACCAGTCGACGCTAAAAAAGCGCATGAGATGATTACAAATGGCATGGCACGGACATTCCAGAACATCAATCTGTTCTCGGAACAGACCACGCTCCAGAACATTCTGATCGGCGCGCACCATAGAATTGGCGATCCATTCTCCAACATGTTGTGGTTGCCGAACTCGCGCCGAAACGAACGGGAACTGGTCAACAATGCAGTGGAAATCGCCACCATGCTCAACCTCGACATGGAACTCGATACCGTTGTGAAGAACCTGCCTTACGGGTTCCAAAAACGCATCGAACTGGCCCGGGCACTGGCAGCCAAGCCGGAGATCATCTTGCTCGATGAGCCGGTGGCCGGCTGCAACGACGAGGAAACGGCGGAATTGAAATCAACCATCCAGAAGATCAACCGCGATCTGGGCGTCACGGTTCTGCTGGTCGAACACGATATGTCCATGGTGATGAGCGTATGTGACTACCTTTACGTTATCAATTTCGGCGCCAATCTAGCCGAAGGCACACCGGCGGAAGTCAAGTCCAATCCTGACGTGATTAAAGCCTACTTGGGTGAGGAAGACGAATGACTTTGCTCAAACTTTCGGCCTTGGAAGCCAATTATGGAGCGGTTCGTGCGCTGCAGGGGATCTCTATGGATGTGGAGGAAGGCGCCGTCGTTGCGCTCCTGGGTGCTAACGGAGCCGGTAAATCCACCACTCTGAAGGCGATTTCGGGGATGGTGCAACCGTCCGCGGGCGGTATCGAGTTTGCTGGGGAGTCGCTGGTCGGCAAGACCCCCAACCAGATCGTGTCCATGGGGATCGCCCACGTACCGGAGGGTCGCAGAATTTTTAAGGACCTGACCGTATCAGAGAACCTTAGGATGGGAGCCTATTCGCGTTCTGACAAGCAGGGTATCGCTCAGGACCTGGATATGGTGCTGGAACTATTTCCTCGCTTGAGCGAACGCTCCCGCCAACTCGGCGGATCGCTTAGTGGCGGCGAACAGCAGATGCTGGCGATCGGACGCGGTATCATGGCGCGACCCAAACTGCTATTGCTCGACGAGCCGTCGCTAGGTCTGGCGCCGCTGATCATCGCTGATATTTTTACGACGCTTAGGAAGATTAACCACGAGCACGGCGTGACCCTGTTGATCGTTGAGCAGAATGCCAATGTCGCGCTTAAGAATGCCGGTTTCGGCTATGTCTTGCAGGTTGGCCGCGTTGCCGTTGAAGGACGCTCGGCAGAGTTGCGTGAAAACAAGGAGGTTATTGAATCCTACATGGGCGGATAGGGCACACGCTACCTGATCACGCTACCGGGATATTGAGATATTGGAAATTGGGGCTCGCCGGCTGGCGGCCACAATAGGGACTTCAAAGCTGTTTTTTGGCGGTTCCCTGAAGCCCATGGGTCCCCCCGAAAAGGAACTCCTGTTTGCGACTGGGTCCTTTTCGGGGGGTGAATGGACGAACGTCCAAACATTACGGGAGGTACGTGAAATGAGACGTAGTTTCAAATCTTTTGTTGCCATCGCTGGAGTGGGTCTGCTCAGTCTGACCGCGGCGCAAACTCTGGCTGCGAACGGACCAGGCGTTTCCGACAAGGAAATCCTGATCTGTTCTTACCAACCGATGACCGGCAAGGTGTCCAGCTATTTCCGCATGGGCAAGGGTGCCGACGCGTGGTTCAAACACGTTAATGCAAACGGCGGCGTCAACGGCCGTATGATCAAGTTCAAGATGGTGGACGATAAATATGAGCCAGCGCGCACTAAAAATATCGTCAAGCGATTCGTCGAACGTGACAAGTGTTTCGCGATCGTCGCACCGCTGGGTTCCGCTCCGACCAAAGCGGTAATCGATTATATAGTGA
>CAZNWX010000371.1:0-2759 GCA_964576415.1 uncultured Magnetovibrio sp.
CAAGCCGCCCCCCCCCGACTTCACCGCAGTCGTGGACATCGAAGGCCGTAACGTCGACAGGGCAACTGACGAACCGCCGGTCCGGGTTCTCGGCACCAAATTTTCCTACCGGACGACACCCATGCCGAAACCGATGGGCTTCGCCTTAAATTCGAAATCGAGTGGATACGCCCAAAGCGCTTTGACAAGCCAGATCATGGCTTCTTTTTGAATACGGTGCGCTCATCATTTAGCACGCGGCTATCACCCCTTCCCAATTTCGCACATTCAACGCTGTGTGATCCTCAATGAGGAGGCAAGGGGGCGTCCATTCAAGTCTTAGTCTAGTTCTACCCGCATGCGAGTTGGTTATTTTGCATTCGAGGCATATCGGCACGTACCGACTGCCGAGGCGACAAGGTTGCCTTCTTCGTCATAGGCATGGGCCTCGGCGAAAAAAAGACGCCGGCCGCCTCCGGTCTTCTTGCCTTCGATCCGCAGCTTGCCGCCCTGCGCCACACCAATGAAGTTGGTCGATACGCTAATCGTCGCGGCGCGACCAATTTCGTGGGTCTCGGAATCGACCGTGCCGGCTCGAGTGCAGGCCGCGTCCAGTAACGTCATCAGCACACCACCATGCGGGTTGCCGTGACGGTTGCAATGTTCGTCCTTCAACTCCAACTCAATCACCGCGAAACCGGGGCCCCAGTCGGTGATCTCATAACCGATGAGTTTCTGGAATTCGCCCGTTTCAATGCTACTTATCGGCGGCGTATCGGCGACCACGGGATCAGCGCTGTCCTGTCAGTTCGCGGCTGATGATTTCCTTCATGATCTCGGTGGAGCCACCGGCGATCCGCGCGTAGCGGTTGTCCGCCCAGGCCTTGGCGATGGGAAATTCCGCCATGAAGCCGTAACCGCCGTGCATCTGCAGGCAGTCATCCAACGCCTGGCACATGAATTCCGACGTCTTCATTTTCGCGATGGCCCCGGTCACGGCATCCAACTCGCCAGCCAACAGAAGCTCGATACATTTGTCGATGAAGACCCGCTGGGTCACCATCTCGGCCTGAATTTCGGCTAACTTGAAGCGCGTGTTCTGGAACCCAGTCAGGGGCTTGCCGAAGGCCTTGCGTTCGTTGGTGTAGTCGACCGTCCATTGCAGCGCCGCTTCGACCTGGGCGATACACCTGACGGCGACGATCAGGCGTTCCTGGGGCAATTGCTCTACCAATTGCACGAAGCCGCGGCCCTCTTCTCCCAAAAGATTGAAGGTCGGCACCCGGACGTTATCGAAGAATAGCTCAGACGTGTCCTGGGCATGGAAGCCGATCTTATCCAGGTTGCGACCGCGCTCGAAGCCCTCGTCACCGCGTTCGACGATGACGAGGCTCATGCCCTTCGCCCCCTCGGTGGGATCGGTCTTGCAGGCGACGATCACCAGGTCTGCCATCTGACCGTTGGTGATGAACACCTTCTGGCCGTTGATGACGTATTCATTGCCATCCTTGATCGCCGTCGTCTTGATCCCCTGCAGGTCCGAACCCGCGCCCGGTTCGGTCATGGCAATGGCGGTGATGCACTCGCCCGAAATCATTTTCGGGAACCATTTGCGTTTCTGCTCTTCGGTGCCGTAGTGCGTGATATAGGGTGCGACAATTTCCGAATGCAAGTGGAAGCCCGGCCCCGTGGCGTTGGCGTAGGCCATTTCCTCCAACAAGATCGTAGAGAAGAGGAAGTCGGCGCCGGCCCCCCCGTATTCTTCAGGCACGGACGAGCATAGAAAACCCTGCTCACCCGCCTTCAGCCAAACTTCGCGGCTAACCTGGCCATCCCTTTCCCATTGGTCGTGATAGGGGGTAATTTCCTTCTCCGTGAACCGACGCACGGATCGGCGGAAAACCTCATGTTCTTCGTTGAAAATCGTCCGTGGAATCGCGTGTGTAATCACGCCTTGAGCCCTCCTCAGCCGTTTTGAAATAGTATTTCGAAAACGGAATCGACAATTCGTTCGCCTGCGTAATATAAGACGGCGAATAAAATTTCAATACGACCCCGTTTCACGTGACCCTTTGTGGGTAATTCGGCGGGCGCAGAGCCAACGATCATGGGGAGAGCATCATGACAGACACGAAATTGGTCAAGGACAAGGTCGCCCTCGTTACCGGCGCCGGGCGCGGGGTCGGTGCGGATATCGCCAAGATGCTGGCAGCCCACGGCGCCAAGGTTATCGTTAATGACCTGGGCGGCACGGCCGAGGGCGAAGGCAACGATCAGGTGCCGGCCATGGAGACGGTGAAGGAAATCCGCGACGCCGGCGGCGAAGCGGAAGCCAACTTCGACTCTGTCGCCGACAACACGGCCGCGCACGGCATGATCGAACAGGCCATGGATACCTTCGGAGCCATTGACATCGTCGTCAACAACGCCGGCAACCTGCGCGATGTAATTTTCCACAAGATGACGGAAGATGACTGGGACGCGGTCATCGGGGTCCACCTGAAGGGCAGCTTCAATACGGCCAACGCTGCCGCGCCTCACTTCCGCAAGCAGGAATCGGGTTGTTTCGTGCACATGCCAACTACGCGGCCGCAAAACTTGGCATCGTCGGGCTTTCGAAGTCGCTGGCCTTGGACATGTCGCGTTTCGGCGTGCGATCAAACTGTATCTCACCATTTGCCTGGAGCCGGCTGATCGGCACTATCCCCATCGCGGATGAGACCCAAGCGGCGCGGGTCGAGAAGATTAAGGCCATGACGCCAAACAAGATCGCGCCCGTG
>CAZNWX010000372.1:0-2745 GCA_964576415.1 uncultured Magnetovibrio sp.
TTTTTTCTTTATTTTTTTGCAATTTGGATGCACAAACCGGCTAAGACGACAAGTAGGGAAAGCTCAAAAACGGAATTTTGACGTCGTGTCCAGGCTCTTCCTCTGGAACGCTTTGCCCCGCCCTGCGTGCCGCCAACTGTTGCCGCGGTATTGAGACCCATAATGAATATGAACGGCATTACCCCGAAGGTTCTTACTCAGCATATAGGCGCGGTGAGGGTCAGGACGGGTATTCGCCGTTTCGTCAATATCGGCAAGCAGCTCAATTTTTATTACTTCTGGGAGAAACGCTGGTTTTTCATCGCTATGGCCGTTGGCACCGTGCTGTTGAACCTGGATACGCCGGACGGCCTTAGCCGCGAAGGCCTCATCGTTTTGAGCATGTCGGTGGTCGCCACCATTCTGTTCGTTACTGAACCGGTTCCGCTGCCGACTGTGGCACTCTTGATTGTAGTTGGGCAGGTCTTGCTGCTGGGCCTGGAATCGACGGACGTGGCGAAAAGCCTGATGACCGATTCTGTCTTGTTCATCATGGGCTCGCTTATGCTGGCCGTGGCCGTAGTGAAACAGAAACTGGACAAGCGCATCGCCTGGCTGATCGTGCGCTTCACGGGGACCAAAACGTCGCGTATCTGTTTTGGCATTTCAGCTGTGTCGGGCGTCCTGGCCTCCTTTGTGGGCGAGCACACGGTGGCGGCGATGATGCTGCCCGTGGGGATCACCCTGATCACGCTGACCTCAAATGATCCGGCGAAGGTCCGCAACCTCGCTGCCGTCCTGTTGTTCTCTATTTCCTATGGCTGTTCCGTCGCGGGCATTGGCACGCCGTCCGGCGGTGCCCGGAACGCCATTATGATCGGGTACTGGAAGGAATTCTTCTACGACCCTACAAATCCCGAGACCTACCGTTATCTGATCGACTACGTCACCTGGATGGCCTACGCGTATCCCATGTTCCTGCTGCAGTTGCCGCTGGTGACGTTCATCTTGCTGGTCACCTTCCGGCCGGAATACCGCGATCTGTCACGCGCCGTAGTGAAGCTCCGCGCCGAAGTGGAGTTACAGGGCCCCCTGAAGCCCGGCGATTGGATCGCAATCCTGATTTTCGCTCTGATCCTGGCCGGCTGGATCACCATCTCCGCCGATATTGGCATGGGGACCGTGGCCGTGCTGGGCGCTATCGGATTCCTAGTGGCCGGTCTGGTCCGGTGGGAGGATGTGAACTCGGGCGTCAACTGGGGGGTTGTTTTGCTTTACGGAGCGGCCATCTCCTTGGGTGTGCAGATGAAGAACACGGGTGCCGCCGTCTGGGTGGCGCAAAACTTCCTGGTGCTCCTGGAGCCCCTGGGGATGGAAGAGGGCATCGGGCTGTGGGGTGCGGTTTCCGTGCTGACCACCGCTGTAACGAATACCATGTCGAACGGTGCGGCGGTGGCGGTGTTGGGCCCCATCGTGCTGAAGCTCGCCACCGTAGCCGGAGAAAGCCCGATAATCCTCGGTTTCATCACCGCCGTCTCGTCGGCGTTTGCCTATCTCACCGTGGTCGGGACGCCGGCGTGTACCATTGTTTATGCGTCTGGTTACCTGAAAACCACGGATTTCCTCAAGGTTGGCTGGAAGATGTGCATCATGTCAATCATTGTAATGCTAGCTGCGGCCTATCTATACTGGCCTATCCTCGGCGCCTAGCGTCGGCCAAAGGGATTGGGAGTTAGGTCGTTGGTTTGGAGTGATGAGGTTCGCCGCGATCTTGAAGAGCAACACGAGGAACGCTTGAAGCGGTTCCGTATCCTTGTCTGCATCGACGGCGAGGACGAAGGTTACCGCGGCCTCCAGTACGCGGCCCGCATGGGCGGTGCACGAGAAGATTGCGACATCATCCTCCTCTACGTGCGGCCCGTCGACCAAGGCACCGGCGGCCTACAGGTCCGCGTGGCCCGTGAGAATATGCTCCGATGGGGGTTAGAACTGCCCGGCATCCGGCGGCTGAAAAAGGGTCTCTCCACTCTGGTCGCGGACGAGGAGATGGAGGCCGATTGGATGGCCGTTCCCAGCCATGAGGACATCGCGGGCGATCCCCTCGGCGACAACAAAATTGAGTACCGCCACCCAAGTGGCCGGTCCATCGTTCTGAAGTTGAAGGTCGCGCCGGACGTCGCCAGCGGCATTCTAGATCAATATGAACTTGGCCCCTACAATTTGATCATCATGGGCAGCGGCTCGTCCGGGCGCAGCCGGCTACGCGCAGTGGTTGCGCCCAGCACGACCGAGAAGGTAACTCTACACGCGCCGTGCAGCGTCTTCGTGGCGCGCGATCTAGTCGCCGGGAACGGTCATCTGGTCTGTGTCGACGGCACGCCCCAATCCATTGAGGCGGCCAAGGAAGAGGCGATCATCGCCGCCCGATTCCCGGATCCGAAGGTCTCTGCCATTTGCGTGGCACCGGACAAGGCGTCGACGGCCAAAGCCCAGGCAATTGTCGACGCCATCGAGAAGACCCTCCTGGATGAGCTGAATTTTCAGCTTAAGGCCACCTATGTCGGCGTCGGCGATCCGGTGGATGAAATAATCAAGGCCGGCAAGGACTATTCGGCCATCGTACTTGGGGGATCCACGAAAAGTACCCTGCAACGTATGATCACCAGCTCCATTCCCTTGGATTTGGTGCGCAAAGCGCCAAATTCGGTGATGATCATTCGCTGACACCGGCTTCCTGGGTTTGGTCGTGGTTGTCGCGCGCGCCTT
>CAZNWX010000373.1:0-2736 GCA_964576415.1 uncultured Magnetovibrio sp.
CCTGGTCAGAGCGGGTCGGCGGGCAGGGCCAATTTCGGGTTGGAGTGGTCTGGAAGGGGAGCCATCACCATCAACGAAATACTTGGCGTTCGCCCGGTTTGGCGGCGTTTCGGCCGCTATTCGACATTCAGGGCGTGCACTGGGTGTCGCTGCAGAAGGATGACGAAGCCAACGACTTGAGGACACTGGGAATGGCGTCGACGATACTGGCTCTGGGCGGGCGACTTCGGGACTTTTCGGATACGGCGGCGGCTATGGCGCATCTTGATCTGATCATCAGCCCAGATACCGCGGTGGCACATCTGGCAGGAGCGCTTGGGCGGCCTGTCTGGCTTTTGCTGCCGTACGTGGCGGAGTGGCGCTGGCTCATGGCGCGTGACGACAGTCCCTGGTATCCGACCATGCGCCTCTTTCGACAGCACACTCGCGGCGATTGGACGGAAGCGATCGGACGCATGGCGGCTGATCTTAAAGACGTGGTTGGTACGAAGTCTTGAAGCGCGTCGTCGTCGCTGCCTACATGTGCACCGAGCCGGTAAACTCCTTATGTACCGCGGTCGGCTTGTATGCGTCGATTAATCCGAATTGTCGGGGGGCGTTTCAACCGAGATAAGGACCGATCCTTCCATCAACCGCCGCTGGGTCCGAAAACTTCTGGTGCTCACTACGTGCCATGCGTCACCTTCGTGCACCACATGGGCGCCGACGGTGAGCACGCCGGACGGATTACCGACCCGGACCTCGCCGTCATTGGTTGTTACCAACTGATGGGGGAGGGTCCCCGTGATCTGGCAGGCCGCGCCCAAGCACATGGCACTGGTTAGTGGTGATGCGCGGTGGGTATCGCCGGAGGAGATGACGCGCACGGTAATATCTTGAGCGGCTGCGTTCACAGTCTCGCCGCTTAGGTTGGTGAAGGATGTCGGTGCCGCGCAAATGGCAATCCGTGGGCTCGCAAGACCGGTATCTTCGGGCCGGTTGGCCATCCCCATGCGCATGGCGCCGGCGCAGCGGATGCTTTCCAGGCGTGCCTTCGTTCTATGGTCCGCGTCAAGTACGACAGGCGATTCCGTCGCCGTCATGCCGAGTGCGTTTGCTGCGACAAATACCATGGGGGTCGCTGCATCAACCAGTGAGACCGGCACCTTGCCCAGGCCTTCCACGTCCAACGTTTCGGTAACCCGGCCTGTGGGCAGAAGCTTGCCGGTACCGGCGCCGCCTGGATCCAAGTAATCCAGTTTCAGTTTAGCGCCCGTGCCGGCCACGCCCTGAAGTCCGAAATCTCCGGCGATGACGGTTTGGCCGTTGTCGACGGGCACCCGCGCATGGACGATTTTCGAAGTGTTCGTATTGTACAGCCGGACCAGCGGCTCGCCGTCGTCTACGTCGATTAGGCCCTCATCAATGGCGAAGGGACCAATGGCGGACGAGAGATTGCCGCAATTGGCACTGTAATCAACGATAGGTTGGTCGGCGGCGATTTGAGCGAAGGTATAGTCTACGTCCGCGTCATTGCGGTTCGACGGACGAACGATCATCACCTTATTCAACGATGAAATCCCGCCCCCCATGCCGTTGAGTTGACGGCGGTTGGGGTCTGGCGCGCCGATGACCTCCAGAAAAATGGCATCCCAGGCCATGTGGTCCTTTGGCAGGTCACATTCGTTGAAGAACACGCCTTTCGATGTGCCGCCCCGGATGAAGGCGGCGGGAATTCGTATCTGCCTCATGATCGGATATTGCCGCCAATGGCCGAGCCGGACAAGGTCGCCCGATCGGTTTATTGCCAGGGTAGGGAGAAGGTTTTCACGTTGGTAAAGCTCTTCATGGCCTCGATGGCGCCTTGTTTGATGCTCACCGTCATCGATGAATACACCTGCCAGGCGCTTTGTGTCGCCATGGCCACCAAGATGGGCCATGCCGAAGTCTTGGATGCCCTCTATCCCTTGTTCCTCAATCACGAGAGACCGGAAAATCTTCGATCCGACAATGGACCTGAGTTCATCGCCGGCGACTTCCAAGCGTGGCTCAAGAGAGCTGGCATCAAGCCTATTCAGATTTATCCAGGGAGCCCATGGGAGAACGGATACAACGAGCGCTTCAACGGCACGCCCCGACGTGAGGTCCTCAATGCCGAGTGGTTCTCAACTCTCAAACAGGCACAGGCTGTCATCAACAGATGGCTCAAACAGTAAAATCACGTCCGTCCGCATCAGGCGCTCAACATGAAACCGCCGGTGCCGGAAACCGCATTACAGGGTGGCACATAGGATGGGGGCTTTACAGGTAAAAGCTAAAGCAATATTTGCTGAAGATCGCAAAGAATCAGTGAGAGATACCGGCGACCTTGAAGAAGGCATCGACCAGAAATTCATTGCGGCGTTCGCGCAGGCAGGCCAGGTAACGATTGATCGGCATTTCGGCATCCGCGAAGTGCAGGACCTTGAGGCGAGGATCGGACGGCAATGCCAGCTCTCCGAAAATACCGATGCCATGACCCTTGGCGACGGTTTCTCGAACCGTCTCCCCGCTGGCGATTTCCATGATGACGTCCGGCGTCACGCCGGCCGCCGCTGCGGCAGCTTCGAATGACCGGCGGGTATTGGAGCCGACCTCACGCAGGACCATGGGCTGGCCGTGCAGTTCCGTGATCTGGATTTCGTCGCGCGACGCCCAGGGATGATCGAGCCCGACGATTGCGACAACATAATGGCTGTCGTAAATCTGGGTGTAGAG
>CAZNWX010000374.1:0-2716 GCA_964576415.1 uncultured Magnetovibrio sp.
GGTAAAACGACCTCTATAAACTCAATTATGGGAATAACAAAAATTACTAAAGGTGAATTTTTTCTCGAAAATGAGCCTATCGATCATCTCGAAAGTTTCAAAATAAACAGAAAGGGAATAGCTTTGGTTCCCGAGGGCCGGCAAGTTTTCCCAAATTTAACTGTCCGAGAAAATCTTGTGGCCATTGCGGCAAACAGAAATAAATACGCAGATCCTTGGAACCTGGAAAAAATACTCGATTTGTTTCCCTTATTATCCGCACGTATAGACAACATGGCAAATTTATTGTCCGGCGGAGAACAACAGATGTTAGCCATTGGTCGTTCACTTATGACTAATCCAAAGCTTCTCCTGCTCGATGAAGCCACAGAAGGTTTAGCGCCATTAGTTCGAAGAGAAATCTGGAGATGCCTCAACCAATTGAAAGAGGAAGGGATTTCAATTTTAGTCGTAGATAAGAATGTAAACGACTTAGCTCGCATCGCAGACATGCATTATGTAATCGAAAAAGGACGCATAGTATGGGAAGGGACTTCACCAGAGTTATTAGAACAGAAAGATTTCTTAGGAAATAAGCTGGGCGTCTAAGTTGCGCCGCCCCAGATTTCATTATTCAAAACTTGATATTTCAACGGCCAAAACTCTGAACCGTTGACTCCTGTCGCCGAATTTACACAACTAGCCGATGGCTGGAAGCCGTGATCAGCAATACCTGAGGAGATCGAGCCGTGAACATGGAGCTCTCTGAAACTCAATGTCAGATCAAGGAAAGCGTTGCCAAGCTTCTGGAGCAATTTGATGATCAGTATTGGTTGGAACGCGATTCATCTGGCGAATTTCCAGAAGAGTTCTGCCGTGCCATTGCTGACAATGGCTGGATGGGCATCGCCATGCCAGAGGAATACGGTGGCAGCGGCCTCGGTATTACCGAAGCCGCCATCTTGGCCCAGACGATAACCGAGTCGGGGGCTGGAAATGCCGGCTTTGCAGCTATTGTCATAGGTATCTTTGGGCTCCATCCGGTGGTTGTTTTCGGCGCCGAGGAACAGAAGCGCGAATGGCTGCCGCCAATCATCAAGCGTCAGGATGTTGCGTGTTTTGCTGTTACCGAACCGAACACGGGCCTCGACACGACACGTCTGAAAACACGAGCCAAGTGGGATGGTGAGAAGTATATCGTCAACGGGGAGAAAATCTGGACCTCGACGGCCCAGGTCTCGAACAAGATGCTGTTGATCGCTCGGACCAAGGATATCTCCGAGACGAAGAAGCCGATCGACGGTCTGTCGCTGTTCTATACAGACCTGAATCGCGATTACTGCGACATCCGCGTCATCGAAAAAATGGGGCGGAAGTGCGTTGACACGAACGAGCTCTTTATCGACGGCCTGCCGATCCCAAAGGAGCACCTGATCGGAGAGGAAGGGAAGGGCTTTCGCTACTTGCTGCACGGACTTAACGCGGAACGCATTCTGATCGCCGCATCCATGGTCGGTCTGGGCCGTTGCGCGCTTAGGAAGGCCACCAAATACGCCAAGGAGCGCATCGTCTTTGACCGACCCATTGGCATGAATCAGGCGATCCAGCACCCTTTGGCGATTTCTTGGGCGGAACTGGAGGCCGCTCACATGATGGCTTTCAATGCCGCTACTAAATACGACAACGGCGAAGATTGCGGGCTTGAGGCTAACGCGGCGAAATACCTGGCCGCGGAAGCCACCTTTAAGGCTTGCACCAACGCCGTAATGACCCACGGCGGCATGGGATACGCAAAAGAATACCATGTCGAGAGGTATCTACGCGAAAGCTTAATTCACCGGCTTGCACCGGTCAGCCCTCAATTAATCCTGAGTTACCTGGCCGAGAAGGCCCTCGGCCTACCGAAGAGTTATTGATCCACAAGAACAACGAACGAGAGGTGGACCCATGGCGCGACCAACCAAGGCCTACATCGCGGGGGTGTACGAGCATCCGACGCGCAAGGCCGTTGACAAGACGATCCCGCAGTTGCACGCGGAATTGGCCGCCGGTGCGCTGGCCGATGCAGGCCTCACCAAGGAAGACGTCGACGGCTTCTTCTGCGACGGCACGGCGCCCGGCCTGGGTGGCATTTCCATGGCCGAATACATCGGCTTGGACCTGAAGTATACGGACTGCACGGAGACGGGCGGGTCCAGTTACATCGTACACGTTGGCCATGCGGCTCAGGCCATTGCGGACGGGAAGTGCAGCGTGGCGCTGATCTCGCTTGCTGGACGGCCGCGCGCTGAAGGTCTGAAGACCTTGGGAGCGCGTACATATGGTGGGCCGCCCGAGGCGGGTTTTGAGATGCCCTATGGCCCGGCGGTCGTAAACACCTACGCCATGGCTGCCATGCGCCACATGCACGAGTTCGGCACCACGTCCGAGCAACTGGCCTGGATTAAGGTCGCCGCCTCTCACCACGCGCAACATAACGAGCACGCCGTGCTACGTGATGTGGTCACGGTGGAAGACGTGGTCAATTCACCGATGATTGCCGATCCCTTGCACCGGCTAGACTGCTGTGTGATCAGCGACGGCGGCGGCGCCCTCGTCATGGTCAGCCCGGAAATCGACAAATCCCTGGGTAATCGTTCCGTCAAGGTCTTAGGCCAAGGGGAAGCGATCAAACACCTGAACGCAGGCCAAGTGAACCTCACCTATACGGCCGGTTCTCGGCGAGACGCCGCGCTGC
>CAZNWX010000375.1:0-2713 GCA_964576415.1 uncultured Magnetovibrio sp.
GTATTTTCGTGACCCTGGCACATCTGTTAATCGTGATGGCGCTGCAGTTGGCGGAAGGGCCGACTGTGGCGCCGCTTAAGTACGTGTCCCTCATCTGGTCGGCGATCCTGGGGTATCTGATCTGGGGTGATGTGCCTGGCCTTTGGAAGGTGGTGGGAGCGTTGATGGTCGTTGCGGCGGGGTTGTTCATCCTCTAACGCGAGACCCGGATGCAGCAAATTCGGTCCGCACCACCCGTTGACTGATCAAGCCCGTACTTTTCTCCTAGGGCACGCAGATGCTATGTCTGAAATGATATGACGAGGGAGGTAAGTGGATGTCGCAAAACCAAGGCATCTTCGATGTCGGGCTCGCTCAGAAACCGGCTAATTTTCAGGCGCTAACGCCATTGAGTTTTCTGGGTTGGGCCGAAGAGGTCTACGGCGCCAGCACGGCGGTTATCCACGGTGATACCCAGTTTACCTATGCCCAATTCGCCGCGCGTTGCCGGCTGCTGGCGTCGGCGTTGACCGGGCGCGGCATTGGCCAAGGCGACACGGTGTCGCTTATGTCTCCAAACACACCACCCATGCTGGAAGCGCACTATGGCGTGCCGATGATCGGCGCGGTACTGAACTCCCTGAACTATCGGCTCGACGCGCCAACTATCGCCTTTATTCTGGATCACGGCGAATCAAAGGTGATCATCACGGACCGGGAGTTTTCACCTGTTATCAAGGAAGCCCTGGCGATCCTGGGCCGCGACATCATTGTCATCGACGTCGACGACCCCCTGGCTAAGGGTGGGGAACTGATCGGTGAAAAGGATTACGAGGCCTTCCTGGAGGAAGGCGACCCAACTCACCCCATCAACATGCCGGAAGACGAATGGCAGGCTATCTGCCTGAATTATACGTCGGGGACCACGGGCGATCCGAAGGGCGTTGTTTATCACCACCGAGGTGCGTTTTTGAACGCCATAGGGGGCGTTGCGGTCTCGGCGCTGAACAACCGTTCAGTCTATCTATGGACGTTGCCCATGTTCCACTGTAACGGCTGGTGCTATACTTGGGCGGTGACTGCGGCGGGGGGCAAGCACGTTTGCCTCCGTGACGTGGACCCGGCGCTAATTTTCCCGATGATCAAGATGCACGGCGTGACGCACCTTTGCGGCGCGCCCATCGTGCTCAATCTTTTGGTCAACGCGCCCAATGACGTGAAGGTGGAGTTTTCCCAGAAGGTGGACGTGGTCACCGGCGGGGCCGCGCCCCCGTCGGCTATTATCGCCGGCATGGAGCGCATGGGCTTTCGCGTCACCCACGCCTACGGTCTGACGGAAACCTATGGTCCGTCCACCTACTGCGCCTGGCAGGAGACCTGGGAGGCGCTACCCTTGGACGAGCGTGCGACCATGATGGCTCGGCAGGGCGTGCGCTATCCGACGCTCACGAAGCAGACCGTTATGAATCCGGATACCATGGAGCCTGTCCCCGCCGACGGCGAAACCATCGGCGAGGTAATGATCCGGTCCAACACGGCCATGAAGGGGTATCTGAAAAACGCCGAGGCCACGGAGGCGGCCTTCAAAGGCGGCTGGTTCCACACGGGCGATTTGGGCGTAATGCACCCGGACAATTACATTGAGGTAAAGGATCGATCCAAGGATATCATCATCTCCGGTGGGGAGAACATCTCCTCTCTGGAGATCGAAGAAATCCTTTACAAGCATCCCGCCGTTATGGAAGCCGCCGTGGTCGCCAAGCCTCACGAGAAGTGGGGAGAAACGCCGTCCGCCTTCGTCAACCTCAAGGCGGACGCTGGCGACTTGGCCCCGGCCGACATCATCCAGTTTTGCAAGGACAACATGGCAAGCTTTAAGGCGCCGACGGAAGTCGTGTTCGGTGAGTTGCCGAAGACGTCCACCGGCAAGATCCAGAAATTCGTGCTTCGGGATCGCATCAAGGAGTAGGCGTGATGAAAAACCGTTTCGATCTGACCGGGAAGGTTGCCCTAGTAACGGGCGGGTCTAGCGGCCTCGGTCGGCATTTCGCGCTGACGCTGGCGGCTGCTGGTGCCGCCGTGGCCGTGGCAGCCCGGCGCGACGACAAGGTCGCCGAGGTTGCCTCCGAGATCGCCGCCGCCGGCGGTCAGGTTGTGCGTGTCGCCCTGGATGTCACCAATCGCGAAAGCATCGCCGATGCCTTCGAGACCGTCGAGCGCGAGGCCGGGACCGTGACCGTCCTGGTCAACAACGCAGGCATCGCCCAGCGCGACATGGCCTTGGACGTCAGCGAGGACCATTGGGACCAGGTCATTGGCACCAATCTCACCGGGGTCTGGGCTGTCGCTCAGGAGGCGGCGAGACGTATGGTCAAAGGTGAAGTCGGCGGTAGCATCGTGTCCATTGCCTCTCTGCTGTCTAAGCGCGTCTCGCCGGGGATCATGCCCTATGCCGTTTCCAAGGCCGGCGTCGCCCACATGACCCGCGCTCTGGCCGTGGAATGGGCCCAGCACGGCATCCGTGTAAACGCTATCGCGCCGGGCTATTTCGAGACGGAGTTGAACCGCGAATATCTGCGTAGCGATTACGCCCAGACCATGATCAAGCGCATCCCCTTCCGGCGCACCGGCGAGTTGGAGGAGTTGTCCGGGCCGCTCCTTATGCTCTGCTCCGACGCGGGCAGCTACGTGAGCGGCACCGTGATCAGCGTCGACGGGGCGCACGCAGTTAATT
>CAZNWX010000376.1:0-2707 GCA_964576415.1 uncultured Magnetovibrio sp.
CCGGTCACTGGCGGTCATTGCAAGCTCCAATGGAAGGCCGATTGGGCCATGCGCTGGGCTGCATTGGATGTGGATTATGAGATGTCCGGCAAGGATTTGATCGATTCCGTCAATCTCTCCGGGCAGATTTGCCGCATCCTCAGTGGCCGCCCGCCTGTGGGCTTTACATACGAGCTCTTTTTGGATGAGAAGGGCGAGAAAATTTCCAAATCGATCGGCAATGGGTTGTCCGTTGAAGAGTGGCTCCGGTATGCGCCGCCGGAGAGCTTGTCGCAGTTCATGTTCCAGAAGCCGAAAACGGCAAAGCGGCTCTATTTCGACGTGATCCCGAAGAATGTGGATGAGTACTTGCAGCATCTTTCCAACCTGCCGGACCAGGAGCCTCAAAAGCAGATTGATAATCCGGCCTGGCATATTCACCGGGGTGAACCGCCCCATGAGGATGCACATCTGAGTTACAGTATTCTTTTGAACCTCGCCAGTGTCTGCCACACCGAGGACAAGAGTGTGCTCTGGCACTTCATTTCCCGCTACCGTCCCGATGCCACGGCGGAAACAGCACCGATCCTTGACGGCTTGGTGGAGCGTGCCATCAACTACTATCAAGATTTCATCAAGCCGCATAAAAAGTACCGCGTGGCGACGACAAATGAACAAGCCGCAATCCAGGACCTCCGGGCTGCGCTCGACGGATTGGCGCTCGGTGCGGCGGCCGAGGATATCCAAACCGAGGTTTATGAAATCGGCAAACGCCATGAATTCGAAAATCTGAGGGATTGGTTCCGCTGTCTCTACGAGGTTCTTCTCGGTCAGGAGCAGGGGCCGCGCATGGGATCCTTCATCGCGCTCTACGGCCTGGATGAGACGAAAGACCTTCTAGATCGCGCGCTTGCCAGAGAGGATCTATCCGCCTGAACGGTTAGCCGCAGTCTTGGGCAAACTCGAAATACAGTTCCCGAGCCCGGGTGTAGATGGGACCAGGATGCAGTTCACGAACCTCGATGAGGGTGCAAGGTGATACCTTTGCGTAGTTGCCCGTTCCGAAAAGCTCATCCGCATCCAACAACTCCTCATAGGCGATTGCCCGCTCCATGACTTCGTATCCTCCTTGGCGGAGGAGTTGTATGGTGCGTTGGCGGGTGATCCCGTTGAGAAACGTGCCATTGGTTCCTGGGGTATGAATGATACCATCCTTGGCCATGAAGAGATTGGTGTACGAAAATTCCGCCACATTCCCGTTCGGGTCGAGGACAACAGCCACGTCAAACCCCTTTGCATTTGCCTCGCTGATGCCGCGCGCCACGTTGGGGTAGAGGCAGGACGCCTTGGCTTCCGTTGGTGCCATTTCCCTAGCTGGCCGGCGAAACCGAGTCTGACAAGCGGAAAAGCCGTCCGGCACCGGTAGCGGCGAAACTGAAATATGGAGAAGAAACTGCGTCGAGGCTGGATCGGGAACAATGAAACCGCCGTCCGGATAGAACATGGGGCAGATGTAGAGTTCAGTTCCTTTCGGAAACTTCTTCACGCCCTCGCGCGCCAGGATTGCGATCTCCTCTGCCGTGACCGTCGGGGTCATACCCATCACTTCTGCGGACTGGATCAGGCGCTGACAATGAAGATCAAGGTCCGGTATACGACCGACCATCGAACGCGCGCCGTCGAAAACATTGGACGCCAGCCAGAAGCCGTGATCTCGGGGTTTGATCACCGCGGGGCTGTCATCGTGCCATTGGCCGTCCACGAATGTGACGGCGTCACCAGGTTTAGTTTTCGCCATTTCGTGCGCCTCCCTGCCGTGGATCACGACAACAGGAATCGGCCTTCAAAGCAAGGTAGTTGGCAGGAGCAAAAGGATGAGGAAGGCGATGTTCTTGGCTGGCCCAGATGATCCGCGCGAGCCCCTCCACATCTTGGATCATCAGTGTGAGATCTTCGGGGGGGCAGGGACTGACGTTCAATGCGGCCCGAAGTCAGGCGGTGTAGAATTCTTGCGAGGATCTCTCCTTCGATGGTCTTCGCAACCACGTGATCACCGCGGCGGCGATTGCCTTATTCGGCCGCCATCCGTTGTTCGCGGACGATATCCATAATCTCCGCGGCTGCAGATGGGATATTGGTTCCCGGGCCATAAACAGCAGATACGCCTTTCTCAAACAAGAAGTCGTAGTCCTGGGCCGGGATGACGCCGCCGCAAACCACCAGAATGTCGTCGGCACCCTGACTACGGAGATCTTCAATCAACGCAGGCACTAACGTCTTATGCCCGGCGGCCTGACTGGAGACGCCGATCACGTGGACATCGTTTTCGATGGCTTCGCGGGCGGCTTCCTCAGGGGTCTGGAATAAGGGACCCAGGTCGACATCGAATCCGATATCGGCGAAGGCGGTAGCAATCACCTTGGCGCCACGGTCGTGGCCATCCTGGCCCATTTTAACCACCAGCATTCGCGGCCGCCGCCCTTCTTGTTCGGCGAAGGCATTGACGCTGGCGCAGATTTTCTCAAAATCTTCGTCGCCGTCATAGGCTGAGCCGTAGACGCCGGAAATGGACTTAATTTGGGCGCGGTAACGGGTATAGATCTTCTCCAGGGCATCCGAAATTTCACCGACGCTCGCGCGGGCCCGGGTCGCTTCGATGGACAAGGCTAATAGGTTGCCGTTCCCGGTTTTTGCCGCATTGGTGAGCGCGTCCAGTGCGGCCTGGCAG
>CAZNWX010000377.1:0-526 GCA_964576415.1 uncultured Magnetovibrio sp.
GCTCGATCGGGATTTAGCCCGGCACATGGAGCCTCGCGCGGCAACACCATCACGGCGACTGCATGCAATCCGAGAACTGACCAACGCAGGGGTTAAGACCTTTTGTCTGGCCGCGCCCATGATCCCAGGGCTCAACGATCACGAGCTGGAGAACATCGTAATTGCGGCGGTGGACGCCGGTGCAGTGGGCGCAGGATATGTGCTGTTACGCCTGCCACTGGAGATCAAAGAGCTGTTTACGGAATGGCTGGATGAGCATGAACCGGGCCGCAAGTCGAAGGTCCTGAACATGATGCGCGCCTCGCGGAGTGGAGCCCTTTACGTCACGGGCTGGGGCACACGCCAGCGGGGCACTGGCAAGTACGCGGATCTGCTGGAGGCGCGCATGAACCGGCTCCGCAAGAAAAACCGCCTTACCAACGCCGACCGCCCGGCGGAGTTCAAATTGCGGACGGATTTGTTTACCCTGCCGCCCCGGGCTGGCGACCAACTGCAATTGCTCTGAACATTAACTAAAAAAGGAAGT
>CAZNWX010000377.1:536-2698 GCA_964576415.1 uncultured Magnetovibrio sp.
CAGGTCAGAAATGAGCGGTCCGTGCCATGTGGCGCCGTCGAAACCGACCATCACGTCTGCCATTGCTCCGTGTGCCAGCGCTCGACCGGCAGTCCCAGGCTGACCGGGTCTGTGGGGTCGGTGAAGTTCATCGGCGGCGAACATATGTCGCGTTAAACATATGTCGCGTTACAAGTCGTCGGACTGGACGGAACGGTGTTTCTGCCCGAAGTGCGGAAGCAGCCTGCTCTATTACCTGATCTAAGCGGAACGTTACGTCATGACGGTGGGCGCGTTCGATGACGCTGAAGCCTTCAACATGGTTGGCGATATATACATAGAATAAGCCCCAGTGCCACACCTTCGCGCGCGAGCACCCGCGCAAGGCTCAAGAGTGGTTTATGGCCAAGATGATGGCGACGATGGAAGGCGAAACGCCGCCCTCAACACCTGAGACTTAAGCTTCCGGCTCACCTGCCTCAATCCAGGCAGCATAATCGGCCTTAGACTGTTCCGTCGCCGGATAAACATCGGGCACCCGCGCGCCTCTCGAAACCTGCAGCTTAGCGAAGCATTCATAGCGTTCCTGTTCGACACCGTCGCGGCCGACCTCTTCAGCAAAGGCCTTAGGAATCACCATGATCCCGTCGCCGTCCCCCTTGATAATGTCGCCCGGGAACACGGCGACGCCGCCGCATTGGATGGGTGTTTGTAGGTCGGCGGCGGAATGGCCGTGCACGCTGGCCGGCGCGGCGGGGCCGGCGGCGTAGATGGGGAAGTCGGCGGCCAGGCATTCCTCGAAATCGCGCACGCCGCCGTCGGCCGACCGCTGCGATATCGGCCCGGCCGCGTCCATCGATGACCAGAATGTCGTCGGCGGGCACACTCTCGATGGCGACACGGGGCGGATAGTCCTTGCCGCCCAGGGCCTCGGGCGTCGACAGATCTTCGCGCATAGGCACGTAGCGTAGCGTGAAGGCCTCGCCAACGATGGGCTTGGTCGGCGTGTTCATGGGCTTGGGCCCAGCCATGGAAACGCTGCGGATACCGCGCTTCAGAAGCTGCATACTCACGGTGGCGTTGGAGATGGCTTCGAGGGCCGAACGCGTCTTGGCATCCATGAATTGATTCTCCTGTATTGTCACTTGCTCATAAAGCAGCGCAAGTATAGCACTCACTCCATGGATGCAAATCAGATCGACCACCTCTTCGATGAGATCGCTGAGATCTATGATTCCGGTGACTTGATGGAGGCTGAACGCCGTTGCCACAACCTCTGCAACGCCTATCCCACCTATGCGCCGGCCGTCGGACTCATGGGAGTTATACTCTGCCAAACCGGCCGGGGGGAAATCGGCGTCCAGTTCATCGAGAAGGCCACCGAACTGGCCCCAGCCGAAGCCACCTTCTTAAACAACCTGGGGACTAGCTACACGGGCCTGAAGCGGTTTGACGAAGCACTCAGCGCCTTCAATCGGGCCATCGAACTGGACCCCAACAACGCCCAAGCGCACAATAACATCGGCGCCGTGCTGCGCCCCTTAGGCCGGCTGGAAGAGGCCTGCGTACACTACGCCAAAGCCGTGGCGATCGCGCCCGGCGCCGGTCAGATCTGGGCCAACTATGCCAACGTGCTAATGGACCTGGACCAGGTGGAGGAGGCCGACGCGGCGGCCCAAACGGCCGTGGACCTCAGCCCCAATTATGCCGTCGCCCACAACAACCTGGGCACGGTGCGGCAACGGCGCGGCCAGTACGCGGAAGCAGAAGACCACTTCTGGCGGGCGCTGGGCCTAAACGACGACTACGCCGACGCTCACGCCAACATGGCGGAAGTGTTGAAGGAAACGGGCCGGGTCAAGGACGCCCTGCCGCACTACGAACGGGCCCGGGAACTAGCCCCGGCGGAGGCGGCCATGGGCTCCAACCACCTCCTCGCACTTTGCTCCGTGGACGGTCTAAACCCGACGGATATCGCCGCGGCGCATGCGGCATGGGGCGGGGTCCAGGCCACCAGCCCCGCCGTGACGCGTGCAGACCGACGGCTGCGCGTCGGCTACGTCTCCCCCGACTTCCGACGCCATTCCGTTGCCTATTTCCTGGAGCCTCTGTTCGAACATCATGACCGCGAGGCTGTGGAGGTCTTCGCCTATGCGAACATGCCCACCTCCGGCGACGTCGTC